>NZ_AKIL01000056.1 GCF_000309485.1 Milkweed yellows phytoplasma str. MW1 | reverse complement strand
TCCCTACACGACGCTCTTCCGATCTATTATATATTATTTTTCCATTTTTCATAAAAAATTTTTACTTTTACATTTCGAAAATAAAATTATTTATTGAATTATCAAAGTAAAGGAAGAAGAAGCATAATTTAAAAAACAAAATGAATACCAATCAATTAATAGAAAAAAAGAAACTTAATTTTTTAAATATGTTAAAAAACCCTAAAGGGGAAAAATTATTTTATTTTGTTTTATTTATAACTTTATTTACAATCTTGTCAGATATAATAACTTTTTTTATTTTTTCTAAACAAGAAAAGGGAATTTTTTTTTGTAAAGAAGTTTTTTTAAGATATTTAAAATATTTTACTTTTCAAATGAATATTGCGGTTTTATTAATTTTATTATCTTTTTTTCTTAAAATTAAAAATAAAAAAATTCATTCTTTATTGATAATTATTATTATGGTAGATGCTTTATTAACTACTTTTATTTACAATCTTTTCCTTCATCCATTTTGGACGCCTGAAAGCAGTGATTTTGTTCAAATTATAAGAAATAATAATTTAGAAGATAGAATTTGGCGTGCTTTAAGTATTTCACAACACGTTTTAATACCTTTTTCTTATTTCGTTCTTTTTTTCTTTTTTATTCCAGTTAATTTTAATAATTTTAGAAAAATATTTTTAACTTTCATTCACCCTATTTTATTTCTCTCTTTTTATTATTTGTTGTTATTCTCTCCTAATAAAGGTTATCGTAATTGTAAAAAAGGAGGGGATAAATGTTTTTTTCCTTATCCTAATATTCAATGTCATAAACAGCATTCTTATCGAGGCAAAGAAATTAATAAATTATTTGGCGAACCATTATTCGATATGAGAAATATTGGAGGAAAAACAGCTGTTTTTTTTAGAATACTGATTTTAACTTTTTTCTTTTCGTTCCTTTTTTTCTTTGTTCTATATTTTAAGAATAAATTTAATGATAAAAAAAGCTTTTTAAAAGGTAATATAATTATATACGATTAAAAAAATAATTAAATTTAAAAAAAGGTTGATAAAAATGTCAATTGCAAAAAAAAGATTAGTGACGGGAATAAAGCCAACTGGAGATTTAACTTTAGGAAATTATTTAGGAGTCGTTAAACCGTTAGTTAATTTTCAAAAAAAATTTAATCAAGAATATGATCTTTATGTTTTTATTGCTGATTTACACGCTTTAACAAAATTTCAAGAACCAACATTATTAAATAAAAGAATTAAAAATATCGCGGCTCTTTATTTAGCTTCAGGTTTAGAACCTTCTCAGGTTAATTTATTTGTTCAATCAGAAGTTGTTCAACATACTTATTTGAGTTATATAATGGAGTCTACTTCTTATTTAGGCGAATTAAACCGAATGATCCAATTTAAAGAACAGAAAAAAAATAATTCTAGTCAAAACATAAGAACTTCTTATTATACTTATCCTCTTTTAATGGCTTCAGATATTTTACTTTATGACGCTAATGTGGTTCCGGTTGGTCAAGATCAAAAACAACATTTAGAATTGACTCGCGATTTAGCTGATCGTTTTAATAGTTTATATGGAGAAACTTTTGTTATTCCTGAATTTTTAAAAATGGGTCATACAATTAAATCTTTAACCGAACCGACTAAAAAAATGAGTAAAAGTTTTCAATTGGATCCACAAAATGATAAAGGTTGTATTTTTCTTTCAGAAGATTTGAAGATTATTAGACAAAAAATTATGAGATCTGTCACCGATTCGGATAAAAAAATTTATTATGATGTAGAAAAAAAACCAGGAATTTCAAACCTTTTAACCATTTATTCAGCTTTAAAAGATTTATCAATGGAAGAAACTGAAAAATATTTTTTAAATTCTTCTTATCAAATTTTAAAAGAAAAAGTTTCTGATGTAGTGGTGGAAACAATTGATGAAATTCAAAAGAAATTTGCTTTTTATAATAAAAACTCTATTTTATATGAAATTTTTGAAAAAGGAGCAAAAAAATCCAGTTTTATTGCAGAAACAAAAATAAAAAAAGTTAAGAAAAAATTAGGTATCGGATGGCAATAAAAAAAATTTTTAAAAAATCTTATACCTTCATAAGGTAGGGGGTATTTTTTTAAATGAATGATTTAGAAAAAAAAACACAAAAAATAAAAGAAACAAACATATGGAAATTTATTTTATTTTCTTCTTTTCCTATGATGATTTATTTAGTTTTTAACAATATTTCTAATAATATTGATTTATTTTTCTTAAAAAATAAATTTGGTTTAAAAGAAATAAGTATGTTTTCGCAAATTAATGGAGCTAAAAAAATAATTTTTACTTTTGTTTTTTCCATTATCATTGCTGGAATTTCTTTAATAGCTAGGGAATATAGTTTAAAAAACTTTGAAAAAATGAATAAATTATCTAATTTTTTTTTAGTATTTTCTTTTTTCTTTGTAATTTTTGTTTTAAGTTTTTTCATATATTTGAGAGCATCTTTTTTAAAATTATTAAATATTAAAGAAGACTTTATTGAAGATAAATACGGAAAAAGTTATTTTTTACTTTCTTTATCTTCTTTAGTTTTTGTTACCATTAATATGATTATTTTAGGTTTTGAAAGAATTCAAAAACATAATTCTAAAGTTTTCTTTTTAAATTTGTTCAATTTTTTTCTAAAAATATTTATTTCTTATTTCCTTTGTGTTTGTATTTCGCCTGATAAAAGACTTTCGTCTGAAGAAAATTTAGAAAATTATGTCTTTTATGTTTCTCTTTCCACTTTAATATCTGATTTTTTATTAACTGTGATTTCTTTTTTTATTATTTTTAATAAAAAAAATCTTTTTAGAATTAATTTGACAAAAGCTTCTTTTGATAAAAATTTTTTAAAAAAATTATTTCAATTGTTTTTATCTATTTTTTCTATTAGAATTAGTAATATTTTAACTAAAGTTATTCTTAATTTTTCTATCATTAATGAAACTAATAATGGAGTAATAACGGTCGCCACTTATAGTTTGGTTAGTTTCTTTATCGGTATAATTTATAATATAGAAATTTCTTTTGAAGAAACGCAATCTTTTTTAGTTAATAAAAATATTGAAAAAAATAATTTTCATGAGACTTTTCAAATTTTAAAAAAGACTCTTACATTAGTTATTGTTATTGCTTTTATGACTTTGTTATTTATTTTTTTCCAATGGGAAAGTATTTTTAATTTTTTAAATAAAAATAAAAATAATAATAACATTGAGGAAATTAGAGGTATTTTTAAAATTTTAATATATTTTGACTTCTTCTCTTCTTTAATAAGTGTTTTTAATCTTTTAATAATGAGTTTTTTATTATCTTATAAAAGAATTTATAGTGTTTTATTTTTAAATTTTTTAAAAATGTTTTTAATTGGTTTTGTGTTCTTGATTTTAAATTCTTTTAAATATTTTTCTTCTCATCAATT
>NZ_AKIL01000057.1 GCF_000309485.1 Milkweed yellows phytoplasma str. MW1 | reverse complement strand
AAATATCGAGTATCATTATATATATCGATATAATATATAAAATATCCCTGGTTAAATGTGTTTATCTTTATATAGAATATTTTGAAGAGACAAATGATGATAAAATGATGAGTGAATGATGATAAAATGATGAGTTATAATAAATTATTTGTTTTATGATTTTTCTTTTATTAAATATCTTTTATAATCTGGACGTAGCTTTTTCACCCGATAACCTTGTTTCGTTTTAGTTAAGAAGAATTGAATATATTTTAAATCTTCTGGACGATAATAAACAACATTTAAACCTTTCTTATAGTTTGTTTTGATAGGATTATTATATTTATCTAGTTTATTGGGGTCTAGTTGGTATAATTGTAAGTTTCCCAATTTATGAAAATTGATTTTGCCAATTAATTCTTTGATAGCGTTTTTAGATTCATTTTTATAATTGATTTGAAAGATATCATGATAGGTTTTAAGGGGGTTATTTTTGCTTTTAAGAGGGGTTAAATATGAAAGTAATGGGTTTGGCTATTACTAGAAGAGAAATTATCATTAATTAAGGTTATTTTCGTTTTTTTAATTTCTTCTAAGATTTGAGGATCGACGAAAAGAGTTTGGTTTTTAGGGCGATAATTGGCTTCTTGATAAGTATTTTTCTTTTTAGAGTGGGTGATAATAGTCAGGTTGATTAACTCTTCTTTTAAAGTTTGTAAAAAGAGTTTAATAAGAGTTTAATTTGGTCTAAATCATTGGGGGTTGTGTTTGTTTTCCAACCACCTATAATGATTCCTTGATTAAGGTCGTTTTTCATATTTTTGCTATCTTTTTTTGTTTTGTTGTTCATATTTTTGTTTTCTCCTTTAATTTGTTTTTGTTATTTTGTTAAAATATTTATCAATTTTTGGCCTAGTAATTGCAATATGCGTGATTTATATAATTTTATTTTTAAAGTTCATATATAGGACAAAATAATATGTTTGTTTTTGTTTAATTGGTATTTTATAATAAATCATTATGTCATGACTTCAACTTTATCTTCACCAAAGAAATGAATGGCTAAATCCACTATTTGTTTCTTTTCGGCTTCTTCGTATGATATGTATGGATCTAAAAAACATTTTTGATAAGCTTCTTTCCCATATTGTCTTAATAAATCATCAACATCTTTACAAGTTTTATCATAAGGAGGCATAATGCTTCTAATTTCATAAGGGATTTGTTGTTCTTTTAGTTATTCGCTTAAGGCTGTGTTTCTTTTTCTTCCAGTTTCGTCGTTATCTAAGGCAATAATGACTTTAATTGCTTCTTTTTTGAGAATATCCATTTGGGATTGGAAAAGTAATTGGGAAACACAAATTAATCCCACGACATTTTTTATGCCGTGTTGCCAACAACTAATCATATCAAAAAAACCTTCATGAATGATGATGGTTTTGGTTTGTTTGATAGATGGTAAAGCTTCAAAAAACGATAACTGAAATGAAAAGTAGGAGTTTGGCTAAAATTGTTAATAGATTGATATTTAGGTTGGAAATAGATATTATCACGAAAATGATTTTGATAAAAGTGAAAAGTTTGGCAGTCTTGTTCGATGGGAATAATAATAGAACCATGTAAAGTATCGTGGTAATATTGGAAACCTTTTTGATTGGTTTTTTCTTTGATAAAACCATATTCAACTAGTTTTGTTATATCAATGTTTTTCTTTTTACAATAATTTACTAGACGGAAAGATAAAGGTTTATCAGATAAAGGGGCATATCCTAGTTTAAATTCTTTAATCGTTTCTATTGATAATTGGCGTTTTTTCGTTAAATATTCTATTCCTAAATGACTTTCGTTGTTTCTGTTGGAAGTTAATAAGTAATGATAATAATCTCTTATTTGATTGAATAATGGCGTTGTTTCTTTCAATAGTTGGTTTTTGATAAGTTGAATTTGGTGTTCATAGATAGGATGTTGGGCTTGTTTAGCTTGATATTGTTTTCGAAAGGGGTTTGAAGAGGTTCTGGTTATTTCTTTTTCTCGTTGAAGGAGATTTTGAAATTCTTGACTTTTCATAAAGTAGTTTATTCTTTGAATGGTTTCGCCAAAGGATTTAATTTTTCTTATTTCTCTATATATATCGATAATATCGTAATCACGGCTACATTTCCAACAATGAATTTTATTATCTGCAGTTAAATGACAACAAGTAGGATTTTGACCTTGATGAATGGGACAAGGAAAACGATATTTAATATAGAAATTTGATGGTAAAATCTTTAATTTTTTTAATAAAACTGACATAGGGAAGTTAATTTGAATATGTTTTATTTTTTCTTGAAAATTCATTTATTTTAACTCCTAATTTTTTGATTAATAATAAGTATCTATCTGATAAGGTAAAACATAACCGATTTCTTGGAAGGTTTGGGTTTGCATTTCAAAATGATAGAGTAAGTTTTTTTTGTTCCACTGCGATTCTTTTTGATATTGACTTCAATGATTTTTTGATTTTCATTTTTTGAGACATTGGAATACAATTGATTATCATGATCGTTATAAATATTTAGAGGTTTGGTTTTATCTTTGGCCATATTAGGTTGGAATTCAGACATCATTAAGACGATATCGGAGTTAGTTTCAATCCCACCACTTCCTTTTAAAGCGGTTATTTCTGGCGATTTACCGCGATAGTTAGTATAAGTATCTCTGGAAAATTGAGATAAAATGATAATCACAATGTTTAATTCGATGGCGATTTGTTTTAATTTAGTCATAATTTCATCAATGGCTAGACGGTCATTTTCTAAGTAGTTTGTGGTTTTGGTTATTTGAAGGTGGTCAATAACGATAATTTCTGCTTGTTTTTCTAAATGAAGGCGATAAACTAAATCAATTATATAATCAATATTTTTGCTTTTATCATAACTAAATGATAAATTTATGTTGGCAAAAAAATGTTTTGCTTTTTTCATCTTTTCTGTGTATTTGAGTGGCGTGATGTTGGCATCTTCAAAATTTTTATCTAAAATAACATCTAAGGAAATTTGAGTTTGGTGGGTTAATAAAACGACTTAAATTTTCTTCTAAAGTCATTTCATAAGAAAATACTAAAATATGAGGATAATGAGATATTTCTTGGTGTTTGGTTTTGGCTATATCTAAAAGAAGATTATAAACAAAAGTTGTTTTACCTAATCCAGTATAACCTCCAATAGTGATGATTTGGCCTTGTTTGAATCCTTTGGTGGATTGATTGAGTCCTTTAAAAATTTCTGATAAGCGGTAATATTCTTCTTGGATTTTTTGTTTTGCTTGATTATCGATGGCAAAAAATTCAGGATGTAAAGAAACCATTTGGTTTAAATTAAAGAGAGTTTTATCATTTTTGTGGGGGATTGAAGAGATAAAATTTCTTAATTGATCAAATATTTCTTGGTAATATAAATTTTTGTGGTAAGGGTCTTGGTTTTCAAAAGAAGGACTAATAATTTTTAAGAGTTGTTGAAACAGTTTTTCTTGGGTGAAGGTATGTTTTAGATTATCTAAAACATGAGTATTATTTTGGTTATTAAATTCATCATTTAAATAATTTAAAGAATCTAAAGTAAAGTTATCTTGTGGGAAATTAGTTTGTAAATATGTTAATAACTCTTTGATAATGATTGGTTTTGTCTCGGGTTTGTCCCACGGATGAGATGTTTGTTTTTCTAAAAATAAATATTTTAAAGCTGTAAATATTTTTGTATTTTTGGGGTCTAGTAGATTTTTAGGGTTGATTATTTGGCAGTAAATGTTTAACTTTTCCCATTGGCCTTGTTCGATATAATTTATTAGTTGTTTTAACGCTTTTTGTTCGTTGGTTAACATTTTTATATTAACTCCTTTTTTTATTTTTTAATTATATTGATATTAGAAAAAGGGATAAATTTGTTGGTAATTAAGTTTTGTAAGAAATTGTTAGCTGAATTGGAAAATAAGTTAATTACTTGATTAATTCCTTGCACTTTTCCTTGATTGATTTTATTGTTTAGTCTTTGTGTTTCGGTTTCGTTATTGGTTAATAAATAGAACTCAAAACAGGTGTCTAATTTTTTTAATTTGTTGTCCTTCTACCATGGCTTGTTTATAGCGGTCTCGGAGACAGGTTTTGAAATTAAACGCCATTATTCGTTTGGTTTCTGTGAATAAAACTAAATCAAAGCGAATATCGGGGATGAAAAATAAATAAGCCTGGGGATATAAATTGATGATGCCTTTGTTTTGAAAATATAATAAAATTAGATATTCATTGATTTTACCGCGGATGACTTTTTGGCTTTGAGAGTGATAGTTTTTATCGGTTAAATATTGATTGAGTAGATGGTGATGATGTCTCATATATTCATGAAAAGTAAGTGAAAATGATGTTTTATGAAAAATTTTTTTTAAAATATCAATGCATTGAGCGTTAGTATTAAATTGTTTAATTTGGTAAAAATTTTCGTTAGTTAACATCCATCTTACTTCCTTTCTAAAGAAAAAAGACCTTTTTTTTAAGGTATTTTCTTCTTAATTTTTTCGTTTTCCAAGTAATGGTGCCGTCAGGTTTAATGGTTTTGATTTTCCCATTACGGTAATAAAAATAGAGATTACCGTTTTGACATTTTTTCTTGAAAGAGTAGGTGATAAGTGAATAAAGTTGTTTTTCTATTTAAATAAAAATTAAATAAAAGGAGATTTAAATGTCTAGAAAAAGAAGTTATCGTAAATCTTTTAGAAGAAATAAATTAACATT
>NZ_AKIL01000058.1 GCF_000309485.1 Milkweed yellows phytoplasma str. MW1 | reverse complement strand
GGGATAAAAATGATTTTTTAATTTTTTTTAAATATTTTTTAAAAAAGGTTGACAAATATTTTTTTTATGTTATCATATAGTAAATTAATAAATAATTTTTTCTAAAAGGTATTTGTTTTAGAAAAATTAGTTGTTGTCTTTCATTGTCTCTCATTCAGTACCATATTTAGTTGGGCCTCGCCTAAAAACCAACTCTGATCGGCAATAAAGCAATAAAAAGGAAATTTCATATAATGTTGAAAATCAAAAATAATTTATTATTATTGAATGTATTTTTTGTATTTACTTTCTTGGGATTGTTTTTAATTACTAATAATAATCAACAAGTAATGGCTGTCTCTAATGAAGAGTTTGTTGATGATATGAAGAATCGTTAATATAACTGTATCAAATATTAATATTCTTAAAAATCATGAAATATTTAAACAATATTTTGATTTTACACTAACTGGTCCGCGTTATAGTGGAAACATAGAAGAATTTGCAATTATTTGGAAAATTAAGAATCCGCTTCGTAATTTATTAGGTGTTTTTTTTGATAATGGTGCCATAGATGATGAAGATGATAAATATACTTTAGAAGAATTAAAAAAATGGTTAATGGAGCCAAAAATATACATATTTTTGGCAATATGAACAAAAATAATTTTTTCTGAATTAAAAAAGGAGTTAAAATAATGTTTAAAGTAAAAAATCAATTTAAAATAGTAATTATTATTTTATTCAGTTATTTAGGTTTATTTATTATAATAATTAATAATAATCCATTAATGGCGATGAATAATAATATACCACCAAATCAAAACAATGAAAATATCAATAATATAGAAGAATTTCAAAATTTAATGTTATTACAAAGAAATTCAACAAATCAAATTGTTAATGCTCTTTTTAATAATGCTTCAGAACAAGAAATAACCAATCTTTTAAATCAACATCGACAAACGCATCAACAAATAGTAAATTATCAACAAAGATTACTTGATGTACAACAACAAATGATAAGAAATATTGATTTATATACAACAAGATTACGATTAGAAAGAGAAAGTTTGCAATTAGCGAATTCAATGATGGCAGCTATTAACAACACTCCATTATACGCTTCTGAATCGCAAATAAATGTATTAAGAAATATTCAAATAAATATAGATCAAGTTAATACACAAATCGATCAAATAAATCAACAAATAAGAAATCAATAAATAAGAAACAATATTCGAAACAATCAAAGACTTTAAAACATTTAAAATTATCTAAACAAACAATCATTCTAGAGATTTAACAACCATTATCGAAGAAACCTACAAAAAAACCGCTAAATGACAAACCAAAAACCCTCTGAATTGCCCTATCATGTTGCCTTCCGATCTGGACAGAAGCTTTAAAACTCAAATTAAAAATTAACTCCGATTATCAACAAATCAAACAACGCTGAGAAGCTTGCAAAAACCAATATTATCAATGGAGTCAAGGAATTAATCAATATTTAGCCAAACCTAAAGACAATACTAAAATAGAATGCCGTTACACTTTTGATGTCTTAAACGGGATTAATTATTACCGTCAACAACATTCTTGAACTAAATCAGAATTAGTAACCAACATTAACAGTGAATTAAACCAAATACATCAAGTCAACAAAATACCTCAATTGGAAAAAGAATTAATAACTTTGAACCAAACTCCCGAAAAATACGAACAAACGATCAAAGACAAAACCCAAGAAATCCTTGATATTAAAAATAAACTTAAAAGTTTGACAGATTAGGAATAAAAACTAATAAAAGAATTACACCTTTGCGAAAATCGTATAATTACCCAACCCCTAACCTACCAACCTTGTTTGCTACATTAAATACCATCACGCTTTCGACCGTTGGAATAAAGCTGGTTATACTTATAACCTTTAACCTCTCACCGCTCTAAACGGTTTCGAAAACGCATCTTTTGATATGAAATATGGTAGTTATTTATTACGTAACAAAACATAATATTAAGTTTCGAAAAACAACAACACAAAGGCCCAAGGTAATAACAAATTAATTATTAAATACAAAGGTCCGAAACACTTCTTAACCGAAGATAAAGAGTATTATCTTGATAATACTTTCGTTCACAATGAAAACTTCGAACTAACCCATTTACACCTCCACTTCAATCCTGTCCGCAAAACTTTATCTATTTTCAAAGATAAACACAATAACGATAAAAAAATAAAGAAGTCGAATTTAAAAGAACCAGCTCTGATTGGCAATAACAAATTAAAGGAGTTTTCATTAATGTTTAAATTAAAAAAACAATTTAATAGAAGAACAGTTTATATCTGTTTAATAATTTTTATAGGATTATTATTTATGTTTAATAATCAATCAGTTATGGCTATGCAAAACAATAAAAATCAACAAATTTTAGAAAAAGAACCTACGGACGAAAAAGTTAATAAATTTTTTAGATTGGTAAAAAAACAAAAAGAAATAATTCAAAATATAAAACAAAAAAATCCAAATTTGAAAAATGCTTCCATTAAAGAAATAGAACAATGGTGTTGTTCAGGCATTGAACAAAAATTCGAATGTCAATTTAGTAATAAAAAACCAAAAAAAATAAATTTAGATTTAAATATTATTCCAGAAGATCAATAAAAAAACATCCACTAACAAAGACTCTTAAAAGAGTCTTTGTTTATTGCTCAAATAAATTTAATAAAAAGGAAACCCTAAAACTCATTTTCATTAAAAAAATATTACCATCTTTGCCCAGTAAAATCATCTTTTTAATCATTATTTCTATCTTATTCATCCC
>NZ_AKIL01000059.1 GCF_000309485.1 Milkweed yellows phytoplasma str. MW1 | reverse complement strand
ATTTATAAATTAATAACAATATAATAACATATTTTAAACGATTATCAAACAATATCATTGAAGAAATTTATTTATTTTTATTAAGAAATTAAAAAAAAGAGCCGTTATCTCTCAAAGAGAAACGGCCAGGAAAAATATTTTTTTGGAATTAATAGTGGCGTTTTTGATTTTTATTTGCAGAATTAATTAAAACATATAACATCATTAAAGTTAAAATGATAATGTAAAAATTATGTTTAATCCAAGTATACATTTTAGAAGAATGAGTATTTTTACTACGATAATTTTTTATAAAATCATATATTTCTTGTTGAATTTTCTTTTCGGTAACATCTGGTTGTTGTGATTCTTTTTGCGCTACTAACAAAGCCCCTTTAGAAATTAATTCGATGGTTTCGGTGTTAGGTTGTTCTTCTAAAATATGATCGATTAAAATGTATTTATGTACCATTGCGGATACTTTTTCTTTTAACCTTTCTTCAAAATTATTTTCATATGTATTTATTTCTTGTTGCAAAAGATCCACTATTTCTTCTAAAGAAAAATTGGTAAAAAATAAATTTTTCTTAACTTTGTTTTGTAGAAGCGTTATTAAAGAGTTTTTTTCATACTCTGCTATCTCAATATGCAATTTAGGGTATATTGTTTGCCATATTTGATAAAAAAGTCTATCTATTAATAAAGCGGAATTGTCTTTAATATTGGCTTTGACTTCGTCTAAAGAAATGTGGTTTTTTCTTTTCATTAAATTCACTAATTCGTTATAAACTTCTTTTTTTAAATCTATTTGGAAATGCTTGATCTGTTGAGAAGTGAAAAGCATATTATTTAATTTTAATTCTTCAATAATACGATCTATTTGTTGCTCTAATATTTGTTTTTTGTTAACTTCTAAATAAGTTTTAGTTTCTGATAGGAGTGCGAATTGCAGTTTCTCTAAAGTCAAAATATTATGAGAAAATATTAAAAAATCCAATTTATCAGCAATTATCTTTTTAATTTCTAATTTATCTTTTTCTTCGATTAAAATATTTTGAGATACTATTTGACTAAAAACATTATTTATTAAAGATTGTTTAATGTTTTCATCTAAAAATTTCAAAATAAATTGTTCTATTTCTGCTTCGTTATTATCGATTTCTCTAGCTTTTTGTAAGATTTGCGTTTGAAAAAAAGCATCACCTTTTAAAAAAGGATATTTATAGCAAAATTTATCTATTAACATGTGTGCTGTTTTTTGATTGATTTTTAATTTTTCATAGTCCCAAATTAAATAAATCTGATGAACTTTTTTCATACCTGTTTTTAAAATTTCTTCTAAGCTGTCAATTTTTTGAATTTCTGAACGTCTTTCGGTGGAGTCTGTATTTTCCTTATCTTCAAAATAAACACCTAATAAACCTTTTGGCAAAGGGTTTTCATCATTATATGTTTTTTTGATTTTGTCTTTATCATCTGAAAAGTAAATACTGTCTATTTCGTCGCTTAGATATTTATTATATCCGGCTTTTTGATGTTTTTGATAATGATTATTGATTAAATCAAAATATTTCTTTTCAGAAAAGGAGAAAGGACTATCTTTGAAAAGGTGTTTCAAAAGAATATTTTTATATTCTTTCATCGTCGATAAAAAAGCCATATCAGGTTTGTCATGTGCATGTTCCCCCCAATCTACTAAAGTTTTTGATTCTGAAATTCTATCGAAAGCTAATTTTAAATCAATAGGCAAAATGTTTAAATGGCGATGCGTTTCAATAGCTATCCCTGCCGCTTGGTCTAAAATTTCAATGATTTTTCTTGGTGATTTTAAAAAATGATTATCGAATTTACAAATCTGTTCCATAATTTTTTCTAAATATTTATAAGCACGAACATCTAATTTATAATTTTTAGAAATCATTTTAACAAAAGTTTTCAACTCTTCTTCTTTCCAATAATCTATTTCAATCAGTTTATTAAAACGACTTAAAACGGCGATATCTATTTCATCTTTAAAGTTGGTGGCCGCTATAATAAAAACAGTTTTATCCGGATCTGTATAAATACCTTCGATTTGTGATAAAAAAGAGGAAATCATATTCCCATGGTCTGAAGTTAAACCATCAGTATTACGTTTTCTAAAAATACTTTCACACTCATCTATAAAAATAATACATGGAGAATGTTTGCGCGCTTCTTCGAAAAGATTTTCTATAATTCTCGGTCCTTCTCCTACATAACTTCGGGAAAAATCTGCAGAAGTAACAGCGTAAAAAGGTAAGCCTGATTCTTTGGCAAAAGCTTCGGCTAAATATGTTTTACCTGTGCCTGGCGGTCCGTACAACAAAACTCCTCTAGGTTGTTTTTTAACGCCCATGTTTTTATATTCTTCAGGACTCTTTAAATAAGATAAACTTTCTAAAAGTTGTTCTTTTTCCTTTTCCATTCCGATAACATCTTTAAAACTGTGTAAACGAGTAGTATCTTTTAAAAATCTAGTAGTTACTGTTTCTGTTTGTGTTAATTTTATTCTTTCTTTGTTTTCATCTTTTAATACTTTTGTTGTTAATTCAAATATTTCTTTATATTGGCCCACAATAAATTGATCGCTTTGTTCTTTTTGTTTTTGTGAATTTTCAATGATAGTTTCTAATCTATCTAAAGTATTATCATAAAATTCTTTCAAATATTTAAATTCTTGATCGTTTTGTTTTAAATTTTTTTCTTGTTCTTGAATGTTAAAATAAGCAATTCTCAATTGTTCTTTAGTTTTGTCTAGTTGCGTTTGATTCTCTTTTAAAATATTTTTTTGATGATTGATGGTTGTTTGCAAATAATGTTTCTCTTTTTGACTTAAAGTTTGAAGAGTTTTAATTTCTGATTCTTTTAGCAACAATTCTTCTTCTAAGTTATTTTTATCTTTTTGCAATTTTTCAATGGATTGTTCTTGTTGCATTAAGTCTTGTTTTTGAGTTTCAATATCGTTGATTAAAGTTTGTATTTCTGTTTTTAATTTATTTTTGTCTTTTTCTAAAAGATTATTTTGTTTTTCTTCATCTCTTAATTGGGTTTGCTTTTGTTCTAATTCAATATTTTTGTTTTGAATTTCTTCTGATTTTTGATCTATTTTAGCAATTTGTTCTGTAATTTGTTTTTTTAGTTTATCAATATCAGTTTGCCTTTGGTCTAATTGTTGTTGATAATCTTGGATGGTTTTTTTAAGCTTGTCTATTTCTTTTTGAGAAGTCTCTAATAGCTCTTGAATGTCGTTTAATTGGTTTTGATTTTCTGATAAAAGATTTTTTTGTTGATCAATAACACCTAATAAAGATTGTTTTTCTTGTTGGCTTAAAATTTGCAGAGTTTTAATTTCTTGTTCTTTGGAAGATAAAAGGTTTTCCAAAGTGGTTTTATCTGTTTGTAGTTCTTCTATGGATGCTTCTTGTTGAGATAACTTATTTTTAAAAGAATCAATATCACTAATTAAATCCTTGATTTCGTTTTTTAAGCGGTTTTTGTCTTGTTCTAAAAGATTATTTTCTTTTTCTCCTTGGACTAATTGCTCTTGTTTGTTTTCTAACTCTTGGACTTTTTGTTTAATTATTTCATTATTTACACTGATTTCTTTGTTTTTAGCCTTTATTGTATTTTGTAAGGTTATAATTTTTTCTTGTTGTTGGTCTAATTGTTGTTGATAATCTTGGATGGTTTTTTTAAGCTTGTCTATTTCTTTTTGAGAAGTCTCTAATAGCTCTTGAATGTCGTTTAATTGGTTTTGATTTTCTGATAAAAGATTTTTTTGTTGATCAATAACACCTAATAAAGATTGTTTTTCTTTTTGACTTAAATTTTGATGATGTTTAATTTCTTCTTCTTTGAATAACAATTGTTGTTCTAAAACCGTTTTATCTGTTTGCAACTCTTGAATAGATGTTTTTTGTTGCGATAGCGTTTCTCTTTGAGAATTGATATCACGGATTAAATCGTTTATTTCATTAGTTAAACGGTTTTTTTCTTCTTCTAAAAGAGTGTTTTTTTGTTCTTTTTGGACTAATTCAGCTTGTTTATCCTCTAAAGCTTGCACTTTTTGTTTAATTATTGTATTATTGAGTTTAATTTCTTCGCTTTTATCCTTTATTTGGTTTTTTAAGGCAACAATAACTTCTTCTTTTTGTGCATTTTGTTCTTTATATTCTTTAATTATTACATTAAGTTTTTCAATCTTTTTTTGGGCAGAACTTAATTGTTCTTGCATTTCGTCTAATTGTCTTTGATTACCCATTAAAATACTTTTTTGATAATCAATAGTTCCTATTAACGTTTGTTTTTCGTATTGGCTTAAAGTTTGATGGGATTCGATTTCTTGTTTTTTGGATAACAACTGATTTTCTAAAACTGTCTTATCTTTTTGCAGTTGTTGCACGATCAATGCTTGTTGTGATAACACTTCACTTTGAACATCAATATTAAGGTTCAAATCTTTTATTTCGTTATTTAAGCGGTTTTTATCCTCTTCTAAAAGATTATTTTCTTTTTCTCTTTGGTTTAATTCCGTTTTTTTAGCGTCTAATTCGTGTATTTTTTGTTGGATTAATTCATCTTTGGCGGTAATATCGTTTTTTTGATTAAAAATTTGCATTCTTAAAGACAGGATGTCTTCTTTATGTTTATCCAACTGATTTTGTTGTTCTTGCATTAACAAATTAAGACTTTCAACGGTTTTTTGAGTTGAACTCAATTGTTCTTGCGTTTCATCTAATTTTTTTTGTTTGTCTTTTAAAAGGTTTTGTTGGGTTTCGATAAAGGCAAATAAACTTTGTTTTTCTTCATTTTGTAATTTTTGTTGAGATTGGATTGCACTAATTTCTTCCGTTAACCTTTGTTCTATGCCTGTTTTTTCTCTTTGAAGAGAAACGATCTCTTGTTGTTGGGAAGATAAAATATTTTCTTGTCCTTTGATATTTTGAATTAATTGATCAATTCTTTTTATTAATTGTTTTTTTTCTTGTTCATCGGAAAGATTGTTTTGATTTGCCAGGGACAATTGTTCTTTAACCGCTTTTAGTTCTCTTATTTTGTCGTCCATATCTTTTGATTGTCGTTTAATAAGGGCATTTTGTGCGTGTATTTTAGTTTCTAAGCTATTTATTTCATGATGTTGCTGATTAATGGTTACTTGTTTTTGTGTATATAAATCTTGATATTTTTCATCGGGATAGAATTAATGCGTTTTACCGTTTAAAATGGGTTTATTACACTAAGCCCCCCACACCACCGTACAAGCAAGTTTCCAAGCATACGGCGGTTAAAATAGTGTGTTAATATTGATTTCTCTTAAAAAAATAGGAGTCATTTATAAGTTTAAATGTTTTTTAAAAAAAAATAATATAGCCTTACTATTTTTTCATCTTTCGCCTTGTAAGGGTCGTTATCCCTCTCCTTGGTGAGTCAGTATATTGATGCATTTCAGCATTAATTGTCAATTTCTCACGACTACTATGATTCTGCTTCTCCCTTGACAACAACCTTAACAACTATCAAGTTGAAAAAGGGTTCTGTTTTAGGGAAATAGAAGTTACTCTAAATATCTACGTAATCAATTTAGGCGAGCTGACCTGAGCAATTATATCTTATCTGACATAAAATATTTTCTGACAGGTAAGGTTTGAGGTGAGAATTAACTCCATCATCTAGAACGATGACAATGATTTTAACATACGAATTAAAATACGTTAAAAGACCTCAAAATTGTTGATATAAACGACAATAAAGCTATTTTTATCTACAAGTTATGTATTTTGTAACCCTTTTGGTTGCTCTTAGCTCCTTTTCAGAAGTTATCCGTGTTGATCGTTTGATCTTGCGTCTTCTTGTTGGATCAAAGGATGACCCTCATTTACGCTTTTATTTTCTGCTGTAATTTATAATTCTTTCGTTTTATAGACCGAAAATATGAGTTAGACCATCATTGCAGGTCCAGCATTTCGTTATTTATGCTGATATTTAGGCATCTTTCTCGCCCTAATTCTTCTTTTAATCTTTTTATTTCTTGTTGGTTAGCTTGTATTTGTGGTTGTAAACTTTTTTTATAACTTTCGCTACTTTGAACGAGAGGATTTTGATTTATGATTTTAATTTCTTCTTCCAAAAAAATCACTTTACTTAATGTGTCAATTAAAAATTTAATATGTTTTTTAGAAACAAAGATCATATTAGCTGGTTGCCAATTGCGCCAAGAATACCCTTTTCCACCTTGAAAATTGTTGTTTTTATGTTGTAAATATGTTTGATAATTTTTTAAATCAGTTGCGTTTCCGACAAATACAAAAAGATATTCATTAGGGTCAAAAACGGTCGTAGCAATTGTATTACTAAACTCTTCTACAATATTATAATTTTCTAAGGTTTGAAAAAGAAAATCAATGTTTTGCTTGTCTTTTTCCTGAAAATTATAATATTCCTTATCCATTTGTTGTTCGAAAATTATTTTAACAACATGTTCTAATAAACGTTGACGAAAAGCTGAGTTGTTTCTGAACGGTAACATTGTTTTAATTTTTTCTATAGAAGGGTAAAGAATAGGGGAAAATGTTTTTTTCGTTTCTGGTTGTTTATTATGATAAGGAGTGATTCCGTATATAGGACTTATTAATGAAAAGGTTAGAAAGATGACAAAATATTTCCAAACCTTTTTTCTTTGAATTGACATATTTTTTTTAATGCTTTCTAATGAAAATTAATATCTTCTAAAAATGAAAATATTATTTTTGTAATTGTCTTCTTTAATGTATTGTATAAAACAATAGATATGTAGTAAAAAACCATAAAAATGCATTTTATGGAATTTGTGAGAAAGTTGTTTCATTTATAGAATAAAAAAATTTCTTGATTTCAAAAAAATGAATTCGCCCCTCTTTGAGGGGAATAATATTTTAATACAGTTAGAACAAATTTAATATATATATTTTAACACCTTTCTAATAAAAATATTTACATAGCATTATAATTATA
>NZ_AKIL01000060.1 GCF_000309485.1 Milkweed yellows phytoplasma str. MW1 | reverse complement strand
CACCTACTCTATACTTGAATCATTTTATTTTCTCTATAAAATAGATATATGATATAGTAATAAATCGTGATAGATTCAACGCGTTTGGCTATTGCTAGTTATTACGTTGAGCCTCACACAACACCGTACGAGCAAGTTTCCAAGCATTCCGCGGTTATAATGTTTCTATAGAATTGAGACGCAAAATTAAAACATTATTTTCCCTTTCGCCCTGTGAATAGTTTTCTTATTCTCTGTGGTTGGTCGAATGTCTTAACTATTCCAAATTAAGTTTTACTTCAATGACTACTATGGTTCTGCTTTTTCCTTGAATCCATAAGACTTTTTATCCTCTTATGTTTAGGTTTTAACCTTTATTTTTAGGAAAATCCAAGTTATTCTTATTTGCTACGTGATTCTTTTAGGTACGCTGACCTTGGTTTCAACTCTTAAGTGTTTAGCTTATGAGATAGACAAATACCGTTCAACTATGTAGTTCAAGAAGGTGATATTTAAATCAGAAAACTGTTTTCAGTCTGATAATGGAGTTAATACGATACAAAAATTAACTTTTTACTTCTTGCAACTTGTTGTCAGTTCCTTTTGAGTTGGTTACCCAATTACTCCGTTTTGTACGTTTAGGTCCGTTGCAGGATTTATCCGTGAGAACAGTTCTTCTTGTGTTTTTCTCTTGGGTATGAACTTCCCCTCAACCTGCTTTTATCCTCTGTTGTAATCTGCTATTCTTTCGTTTAGCAGATCGAGGATATGAAGTACGCTATTATCAAACTGTGCAGTAGTTCGTTAAACTACTGCAAATAAGGCATCTTTGGTACCCAAAAAAACCTTATTAAGCGGTTTAGTTAGTTATTTGTTTATTTTTTTGAATAGGATTCCCAACAAATTGATCTCACTAAGAAAATTATTTATAATAATAAAAAAATAATAAATATTCTAAAAAAATAATAAATATTCTAAAAAAA
>NZ_AKIL01000061.1 GCF_000309485.1 Milkweed yellows phytoplasma str. MW1 | reverse complement strand
GTGTGTGTGTGTGTGTGTTGATTTTATCGATAGGTTTGTTTTATAAGTAATCCAGTTCGTTAAAGGAATGTAAACAAGGATCTTTATTATGGGTTTGCTTGCTTAAATAAAAGCAGTTCTGTTGCCGTATAAATTAATCACTAAAACGATCGCTTTTTTATGTTGAATTTATCTGTTTTTATTCATTTTATAATTAATTACTTTTTATTATTTTGTGAATTTTCACAGATAAAAAATATTTTCTTTTAGCGAGACCTAACCATTTTAAAATTCTTAAAATAATATTAACAAAGGCAAAAAAAATTGCAATGGCATTCATAAACATAAGATTAATAATAATATATTCATATTTTTTAGGAAATTTTTCTTGAACCAAAGCATCTAGACTTTCTAAACAAATAACCAACATAAAACTGCCTACAACTATTTGAAAACAAAAGAAAAATAACTGTATTATCAGTATTAAGGTACTTGTTAAATTTATATTATTATCATTAAAAATTTTAAACGAAGTTAATCAAAATAGCAATTATATAAGAAATTATAAAAATAATTTTAGTAATATAACGGAATTTAGGAGAAATTTTCAATTTATCAACATAATATAAATAAGATATAAAAATAATTATTAAAAAAGAAGCAAAAAATGGTATTAAAAATAAAAACAAAAATGAATTATTCAAAATAACATTATTTTTTGGAAAGGTAAAATATAAAAAATACAACAAACCTGCTTCAAGCAAACCACACAAAATAGCCAATAAAAAAGTTGTATACTTAAGTAAGGGAATGAAAAAATAAAAACTTATTAACCATAATATACTTGAAACCCCATAGATATGTATAAAGTCCAAAACATTTTTTCTAGTTATTTTTTGAACTTGTTTCTTTTTAGTTCTAAATTGTCATATTTTAATTTTAATTGTTTTAGATCTTCATAAATTGCTGTTTTTCGAGATTGATTTTGTTCGTTTCTTAGTTCTTCATATTTCAACTCTCGATTATCAATTAATATTTTTCTCTCTTTAATTTCATCTTTATTTAAAGCAACTTTCTTTGTTGCATTAGAGAAATAATGAAAAAACACAAAACCACTCAATAAACTAATAATTATTAAAAAAAATATTTTCAAGAAAACACTTGAATGAGTAACATATTTATTAGTATTGGTAATTTTTTGAGATTTTAATTTTGCTATTTTTTTATTTATGATTTCGATATCTTAATTATTATTTTTTAATAATTTTCTAATTCTTTTAGAAGGATTTAATAAATATTCGAAAAAATTCATCAAAAAACCACCTTATTCTTATTATTTTTTTATATTTTAAAATTCTTAACAAATTTCCATACATCATTTAAGGTGCTTTTGTAAAAATTCTGTTAAATATAAC
>NZ_AKIL01000062.1 GCF_000309485.1 Milkweed yellows phytoplasma str. MW1 | reverse complement strand
TAGAAAAATATTTATAAATTATAAGAAAGAAAAATTTAAAAATAAAAAAAGAGGCACATTACACATGTTCACAATGAGATCGATCTTGTCTAAAGCTGAACAAAAAGAAGATATTTTAGCCGAAGCTATTAGCAAAAAAAAGGTTAATTATCAAACTGCTTCGATAAAAAGCGTTATAGGTAAAAGTTTTATTTTTATCGCTTTATTCGTTTTTTCAGTTTTATCAGTTCGTTTATTAAAACAAATACCACCAATGAAAAATGTTTTTAAAGAATTTCATACTTCCATAGAAAATAGCAAAGTTGAAAAAGAAGCTGCAAAGAACAATTCTCCTGCTAAAATTAAAAAACGGGTCCTACATACGTTTTTACTAAAGATAAATTAACCTTTATCATGTCTGGTTTGTTATTGTCCGCTGTAGTAAGTTTATTAGTTTTAATTCTTATCCCTTCAATCAGTTTTTTACTGCTCAATATTTAGTGGTAAATTTGGGGTTATTTATAGGATTATTGCTAAATCTTTTCAAAAACCCAGATTTAAATAACTTAGTGTTATTAGTTGCTGCCATTTTCTTTGTTATCATTTTATTCGTCTATAGCATAACTATGTTGCTTTATTATCAACGTTGTCATTCTAAAAAAAGAACAGCTAACGAAGGTATTTTTCATAAAGCAAGTTTTGTCTTTTGGAACTACGCTTTAATTACTGTTTTATTCACAGGCATGATGATGCTTTCTATAATAATATTTCAACCCTATGGTATGACTTGTAGCCAAATGATTGAAAAATATTTTCACCCTCTTTTTATTTTAGGTTACTTATTAGTTAGTGCTTTTTTCATCGCTCCTTATAGTATTTATATGTCTGTTATTTTAATTATATTGGACGAAATTATAGAAAGAAAAATCAACAAAAAATACGAAATGCTTTTAGGTTTCTCTTTATTTTTAGTATTTATTTGGGCTTTTATAGCGTTTTTTGTTAATACAATGAAAAAATTATCCGAAAAATAATTTATGGATTAATGGAGGCTATCTTGTATTGATAGTCTTTTTTGTTCCTTTTGTTGAACCAATATATTAAAAAAACCATCTAATGATGGTTTTTTTAATAACTAAATAGCGAATCAAATCAATTAACCTGTGAATAATCTAAAACATTTGATATCAAGTTTTTCTCATTTATAAATTTTTTTCAAAGGAATTATTTCGTTAAAATTAGCTAAATTATCAGGTTGATGGTCTATATTAAAATAACCTTGTCTCACAAATTGAATTGGTTCATGGTTTTGTTCTAAGTTTAAAGAACCTTCTATTAAAACTTCTTTTTTCAGCCAAGAATGATGATTAAAATCCGCACTTAAATTTAAAGGGTTAGGGTTTTCACTATTGAAAAGTGGTTCATAAAAATTAAAAAAAGCTTTTTTAGCGGTTGACTTCTCTACAAAATGAATAGTTCCGTTCGGTTTTCTTGCGTTAAAGCCGCTGCCACTTTTAGTTTGAGGATCATATGTTGCTAAAACTTCAATAATTTCACCTTTTTCATCTCTAATAACATCATAAGCTTTAACGAAATAAAAATGCAATAACCTCACTTCTCCGTTTAAAAATAATTTTTTAGATTTTTTGTTTAATTTAGTTAATTGAAAATCATTTTTTTCTATATAAATGTGTTTAGAAAAAGCCATTTTTCTGGAACCGAAACTTAAATCTTCATGAAAAAGTATTTCGTTATATTCTATTTGATTATCAGGATAATTAGTAATAGTTACTTTTAAAGGTTCTACCACGGCCATCGCTTTTTTGGCTTTTTTTTGCAGATCATCCCTTAAACAAGAATCTAGCATATTTTTATCGATATGAGTATTATTTTTGGAAAGACCTATTTCTAAAATAAATTTTTTAATAGCTTCCGGCGTATAACCTCTTTTTTTAACCCCCTTTAAGGTCGGCATTCTTGGATCGCCCCAACCTTGCACTAATTGCGAATCTACTAAAAATTTTAAATTTCTTTTGCTTAAAAAAGTTTGAGTAATGTTTAGGCGCCCGAATTCTATTTGTTTAGGTGTGTTTTTCATTTCTGTTTCTTTAATGATCCAATCATATAAAGGGCGATGATCTTCAAATTCTAAAGAACATAAGGAATGAGTTATCCCTTCAATAGCATCCTCTAAAGGATGAGCAAAATCATAAGCAGGGAAAATATGATAAAATTTCTTTTTAAGAGTATAAGCATCTAAAATACGATATAAAACAGGATCACGAAGGTTCATGTTAGGACTAGCCATATCAATTTTAGCTCTTAAAACTTTTTCGCCATCTTTAAAAACTCCTTGTTTCATTTGTTGAAACAAATATAAATTTTCCTCAACAGTGCGGTCGCGATAAGGAGAATTTTTGCCAGGTTGTTTCAATTCACCTCTATATTCTTTCAATTGCTCCATAGTCAAATCATCTACAAAAGCTTTGCCTTTTTTAATTAATAAAATAGCTTTTTCTTCGATAATATCAAAATAATCAGAAGCATAAAAAATTTGGTCCGGCTCATAACCCAACCATTTAATATCTTCTAAAATAGCGTCCACATAAATTTGATTTTCTTTAGAAGGGTTAGTGTCATCATACCTTAAATAAGTCTTTCCTTGAAAAAATTTAGCCAATTCAAAGTTAATAATAATAGCTCTTGCGTGTCCTAAATGAAGAAAACCATTCGGTTCAGGCGGAAATCGAGTAATTATTTCTTTATATTTTTTTTCGTCTAAATCTTTTTGCATAATAGTTTTAATAAAATTCGATTCTTGAAACATTACTAATACCTCGATTATATTATAAATTTTTAAATTAAAATTCTCCAAAAAACTTCTAAAACCGCTTTTGGCAATATAACCACATTAGACAACTTTTAAATTAGTATTAACGTTGAGATTATATTTTTTTTCAGCTGGTTGGCTAAATTTGTTTTGATAATAAGCTGCGATACCAATCATAGCTGCCTGATCCGTACAATATTTTAAACTAGGAGTTAATATTTCCGTTAGAGGAAAAGCTTTTTTAAAGCTATTGATTAAAAACTGATTGGCAGCCACTCCGCCTACTATAAGGAGTTGATTTACGGGATACCTTTTCATCGTTCTTTGGGTTTTTTCGACTAATACCTCTGCGATACTAGCTTGAAAAGAAGCCGCAATATCGCTTTTATATTGTAAAGACATTTTTTGATGATCGATAGAATTAATGATTTTACTTTTTAAACCAGAAAAACTAAAATTTAAGTTTTTATTCTTTAAATAAGGGCGAGGATAATTAAAAATATCTTTCCCTTGTAAAGATAATTTTTCAATTATTGGTCCGCCAGGATAATCTAATTGTAAAGTTTTAGCGACTTTATCATAAACTTCCCCTACAGCATCATCTAAAGTAGTTCCAATATGTTTCATTTTAAAATGATCTTCTATATAAATTAATTCAGTATGACCCCCCGAAATTAAAAGCGCTAAAGCCGGGAATTTAATTTCGTTTTCTATTTGAACGGAATAAAGGTGTCCCATCAAATGATTAACCCCTATTAAAGGTTTTTGATGAATATAGGCGAAAGCATTAGCAGCATTTATTCCTAACAATAAAGAACCGATTAAACCTGGCCCTTGCGTGACTGCTACTAGATCTATTTCTTGGGGAGTAGTTTTAGCTTCTTCTAAAGCTTGTTTTAAAATTAAAGTAATTGTTTCTATATGTTTACGTGAAGCGATTTCAGGCACTACTCCTCCATATTGCTTGTGAAAATCAATTTGACTAAAAACTATGTTAGAAAGAACTTTTTTGCCGTTTTGTGTGACCGCCACGCTAGTTTCATCACAACTAGTTTCAATGGATAAAATATTCATAAAAATACCTTTTTATCATTCATATATTTATCCATTAGACCTCTCTTTCGTCGTTTCATTTAAATAAGGAATACAATAATTGGGAACTAAATGATGCGGTTCTACCACTTTTTGCATATAAAAAAAGACTTGAACCGGAGACAAACGAAAGGTTTTTTCTGTTATTAACAAGTGATTAGGAAAATCCTTTAAAAAAGTAGGAGAATAATTCTTTTCAGGTAAAATAACTTTATTATTGGTTAAACTTAAACTATAAAAAGAATTCTCGTTAATAACAATTTTAGGAGTTAATAAAACATCGGAATAACCACTCGATAAAAGGAGTAAACTGCTTATTTGGTATAAAGGTATGCTTAATTCAGACGCTAACATTTTAGCGGTTAAAACAGCCACTTTTGTACCAGTAAAAGAACCAGGTCCAACTCCTACAATAATGCCGTTTAATTGTTGTAAAGAACTATTACTTTCTTTAAGAACTATATCTATTAAAGGAATCATATTTTCCACAAAAGTTCTTGATTTAGTGTTTTTTTGGATACTAATGATTTTTTCATCATCAGTTAAAGTTACCAATTGAAAAGCAGTCGATGTATCTAAAATAATGTATTTTTTAATTTGATTATGATTCATAATAAAAATCTTTCTTTAAATTTTTATTAATTTATTTTAAGTCCGAAATATTTTGTTCTATTAAAACGCTTCTGATATTTTGCGGCAATACTTTAATTTGGACCACAAAAGACCAAAAAGGGAATAAAGACGTTATTTTTTGAGGAGCTTCTACTAACAAAATATCCCCTAAATCAACATATTCTAACATTTCTGCGATAAAGATCTTTTGACTTTCTTCGTTATCGTTGATAAAACGGTAAAAATCTAGGTGATGAAGTTGTCTATCGGAGACAGGATAAGTTTTTAATAAAGTAAAAGTAGGGCTATTAATATTATCTTTAACTCCTAATTGTTTAAATAAACCCTTAGTAAAAACAGTTTTGCCAGAACCTATTTCGCCTTCCAATAAAACAATATTTTTTTGCGAACTAGCGTTCTTTTGAGATAAAATAATATTACCCAAAAGAGCGCCCGCCCATTGAGTTCTTAATTGAGAAAGAGTTTTTTTAAAATAAATTATTTTCTGGTTATTAGTCATATTATCATTATTTTTCATCCTCATTATCTCTGCTTCCTCATATAAAATTAATCTCTTTTGCAAAAACGCTTCATAAAACGCATTTTTTTCATATTTGTTTTATTTATAAATCTTTTTCGTCTTTTTTCACAACTACAGCGTTAATTAATTTGTGATCTTCTTGTAATTTTAATAATCTATTGCCTTGAGTAGCTTTAGATTTAGTAGTGGAAATTTTATTAGCGGACATTCTAATCACTTGACCAAGGTGAGAAATTAAAATTAATTCTTCGCTTGGTGAAATAGTTTGTAAGGAAACTAAATTACCGTTTTTAGCGGTTGTTTTCAAGGTTTTAACACCTTTTCCGCCTCTTTTTTGTTTTCTATATTCATCTACTTTAGTTTTTTTACCATAACCTAATTCAGTTACCACTAAAATATCTTGATCAGAAGATAAAACAACTGCGGAACCGACGATATTATCATCGTTTTCAATTCTCATTCCAATCACACCAGAACCCATTCTAGTTGTTTTTCTAATGGAACTTTCGTTGAAACGGATAGCTCTTCCGTCAGAAGCAGCTAAAATAATATCCTGTTTACCAGTCGTTTTTAACACGAATAACACTTCATCTTGCGGTTTTAAGACAAAAGCTATTTTACCGTTATTTCTAATGTTTTCGTATTCTTTAATAGAATTTCTTTTGATTAAACCTTTTTTAGTTACTAACACTAAATAATCTTTAATTTCTTTAAAATCATCCACGCTAGTAACAGCTGTTAAAAATTCGCCTTTTTCTAACGGAATTAAATTAATTAAAGGAATACCTTTAGATTGGCGGGCAAAAGAAGGAATTTGATATCCTTTAAGTTGATAAACTTTACCTTTATTAGTAAAAAACAATTGATAAGCATGAGTTGATGTAACAACGAAATGTTCCACAAAATCATTTTCATTCATAGTCATTCCGCTAACGCCTCTACCACCTTTATTTTGTTTTTTATAAGTGTCTAAGTTTAAACGCTTAATATAACCTTTATTAGTAATAGTGATTAAAATACGTTCTTTTTCAATTAAATTTTCGTTAGAAATATTTAAAACATCTTGATCGTCTGAAGTATTAATCGTGGTTTGTCTTTTATCTTTGAAAGAAACCTTCATTTGTTTTAAATCTTCTTTAAGAAGTTGTTCTTTTTTTGATTGAGAAGCGATAATGCTTTCGCATTCGGCTATTTTAGCGATTAAATTACGTTCTTCTTGTTTAATTTTTTCAATTTCTAAATTAGTTATTTTTTGCAAACTCATTTCCAAAATAGCTTTACTTTGGATTTCGTCAAAATTATAAGCTTGCATTAATCTTTCTTGCGCTGTTTTAACATCTTTAGAAGTTTTAATCATTTCAACAGCTCTATCAATATCGTTTAAAACTATCACATAAGCTTGAATGAAATGTTTTTTAGCCGAAGCTTTTTCTAATTCAAATTTTTTTTGACGGTTGATAATGTTAATTCTGAAATGGAAAAATTCAGATAACATAGTTTTTAAATCAACCAATTGAGGAACGCCATTGACTAAAGCGATCATATTGAAATTAAAAGAAATTTGTAGTTGAGAGTGTTTATATAAGTTATTTAAAAAAACATTAGGATTGACGTCTCTTCTCAAATCAATAACAATTCTAATGCCTTTTCGGTTGGATTCATCTCTTAAATCAGTGATTCCATCAATAATTTTTTCTTTCGCTAAAAAAGCGATACGTTGAATTAAAATACTTTTTTTAATTTGATAAGGAATTTCTGTAATAATTACCGAAGGTTTGTTTTTATCAGTTTTAATAATTTCAGTTTTAGAACGAATAAAAATTTTCCCTCTTCCAGTTGTGTAAGTTTCTTTTAGGTTTTCTGCTCCTAAAATTTCTCCTCCAGTAGGAAAATCAGGCCCTTTAACGTGTTTCATTAAGGCAGTAATTTCGATATCTTTATTATCGATATAAGCCAATAAAGCATCAATCACTTCGCCTAAATTATGAGGAGGAATATTAGTTGCCATACCAACAGCAATACCGGTCGAACCGTTGACTAAAAGATTAGGAAATCTAGCAGGAAGAACTTTGGGTTCTTTCTCACTACCGTCATAATTATCCACAAAATCGATAGTATTTTGATCAATTTCTTTAATCAATTCCATAGTTATTTTAGACATTCTAACTTCTGTATAACGCATAGCAGCCGCTGAATCACCATCAATAGAACCGAAATTACCGTGACCATCTACTAAAGGATAACGATAGTTAAAATTTTGAGACATTCTTACCATAGCTTCATAAATACTAGAATCACCGTGGGGGTGATATTTCCCCATTACATCTCCGACAACCCTAGCTGCTTTTTTATAACTTTCGTTGCTATAAACGCCTAATTCTTTCATTCCATAGATAATTCGTCTTTGTACAGGTTTTAAACCGTCTCTTACTTCCGGTAAAGCTCTAGAAACAATAACACTCATGGCATAACTTAAAAAAGATTTTTGCATTTCTTGACTAATGTCAATTGTTTTAATAAATCCAATATTATTATCAGCCGAATCTTTGGGTGAAGTGTCATTATTTAAAGTGTTATTTTTTTTAGTTTTGTCCAACATCATTTAATCGCCTTTTTTTAATTTTTGTTATTAAAAAATAAAATTAAACATCTATATCTGCATAAATAGCATTGTCTTTGATAAATGTTTTTCTGAAAGAAACTTCTTCTCCCATTAACATATTAAAAATTCGGTCTGCTTCTAAAGCGTCTTCTAAAGATACTTTTAAAAATGTTCGTGTTTCAGGGTTCATAGTGGTGTCCCAAAGTTGTTCTGGGTTCATTTCTCCTAAACCTTTGTAACGTTGTAAAGAAATTTTATTTTTATTAGTTGCTAAATAGCCTTTTAAAGTGCCTTCATTATAAAAATAATTAATTTTTTTACCTTGTTGAACTTTGTATAAAGGTGGTTGAGCAAAATAAATATAACCTTGTTCAATTAAAGGTCTTAAATTTCTGAAAAAGAAAGTTAAAAGCAAAGTTCTAATATGAGCTCCATCTACATCGGCGTCAGTCATAATAACAATGCGGTGGTAACGCGCTTTACTAATGTTAAATTCTTTATCAATCCCCGCTCCAATAGCTTGGACCAAAGAAACAATCTCATTATTGCTTAATATTTTTTCCAAACGAGATTTTTCGACATTAATGATTTTACCTCTTAAAGGCAAAATAGCTTGAAATTTAGAATCTCTACCTTGTTTAGCTGAACCTCCGGCAGAATCACCCTCAACAATATATAATTCAGAAGAAGAAGGATCTTTGCTATAACAATCGGCTAATTTAGAAGCAAAACCTAAAGAATCTAAAGGTGATTTTCTTCTAGTCACTTCACGAGCTTTTTTAGCTGCAATTCTCGCTTTGGCAGCTAATAAAATTTTTTCAATAACCTTTTTAGCTTCTTGCGGATTTTCTAATAAATATCTTTCTAAAGCTTCGCCAAATTGTTTAGAAACAAATTGTCTTACTTCATGATTTCCTAATTTAGCTTTAGTTTGACCTTCAAATAAAGGATCATGATGTCTTAAAGAAATAATAGCTGTTATCCCTTCTAAAGTGTCCTCGCCGATAAAACTCATATCTTTTTTTAACAAGTTTTTATCTTTAGCGTAATTAGATAAAATCCTATTCAAAGCCATTTTAAATCCTTCTTCGTGTGTTCCCCCTTCGTGGGTAGGGATATTGTTCACGAAAGAATAAATATTAGAAGTATAAACGTCCGTATATTGGAAAGCAATTGCCAAAGCCATATTCTCTACTTCAGTTTCTTGATAAAAGTCTTGGTTTAAGCCTTTTTTATTTGTATTTAAATATTTCAGATATTCTTTAATTCCGCCTTCATAATAAAAATTAAATTGTTTAATTGGTTCTTTTCTGGTATCAATGATATTTAATTTAATCCCTTTATTGAGAAAAGCTAATTGTTGAAGTCTGTTTTTGAAAACATCCAATTGATAAGAAAAATTTTTCATATCTACAAAGATCGTTTCATCAGGTAAAAAGGTAATAACAGTTCCTCTTTTCTCAGTAGTACCTGTTACTTCTAAAGGGGTAATAGGATTCCCTCTTTCGTATTTTTGATAATGTATTTTATTGTCAAAATGAATTTCTACTGTCAACCAAGAGGATAAAGCATTAACTACAGAAGCCCCAACGCCATGTAAACCGCCAGATACTTTATAAGAAGAATTGTCAAATTTTCCTCCAGCATGTAAAGTAGTTAAAATAGTTTCTACAGCGGATTTTTGATTTTTAGGATGAATGCCGACAGGAATGCCCCTACCGTTATCCGTTACACGCACAACATTGTCAGGCATTATTTCCACGGTAATCTCATCAGCATAACCAGTTAACGCTTCATCGATGGAATTATCAACAATTTCCCAAACTAAATGATTTAAACCTTTTTCTGAAGTAGAACCAATATACATTCCGGGTCTTTTTCGAACAGCTTCTAAACCTTCTAAAATCTGAATACTATCAGCATTATAATCGTTGCTCTTAACCATTTATAATATTTTATTCTCCTTAATATTAATTTCCTTTTAATATCTCTATCATTATGTTTTAAATTTGTTCTTTAAAATAAGTCTAAATGAATGACATATTAATTATTATAACACACAAATTAGCATTTTACAGACATCCCATGAGAAAAAGAAAAATATAATCTCCTTTCTTTTCTCTTGCGATAACCCAAAAATACTGAGATATTGTTTTAACCTTTAAAAAAGGCATAGTTTAATATCTTTTTGATTTATATTTTGTCATTTTTTTATCTTTAAAATAGTTTTTTTATAAAAGAAAAAAACACTTTTTCTTTATCGCAACAATAAGTTCATAACTGAAAAAGTCTTTTGTTATAACAACGCAAAAAGGCTTTAAAAAATATTTTTGGTTATATTTGATAAAAAATTAAAAATTTCTATCATTAATTTGGTCTAAATATTTATCCACTTTTGTAGCAATTTTTTTTAAAGTATCCTTTTCAAAAGGATTGTTTAAACCAGAATGTTTTAATAAATTTACAAAACTTTCTGAACCGCCTTTTTGACATAAAGATAAATATAATTGCCATGTTTGTGGATAATTTTCTTGACTTAAAGCCCATATTTCTAAAGCAACAACTTGAGCCAAAGTGTAATCAATATAATAAAAAGGACTAGAAAAAATATGGCCTTGACGATACCAATAAACACCTTTTTGCAAGAATTTATCCTCTTCAAAATTTTGCAAAGGTAAATATTTTTGTTCTAATTCGCGCCACACTTTTTTTCTTTCTTCCGGAGTCATTTCAGGTTTTTGATAAACTTCATGTTGAAAATGATCCACTAAAGCACCATAAAGCAAAAAGTTAAGGGATTCTGATAAATGAGAAAATTTATATTTTTCTGAATCTTCTTTAAAAAAATGATGCATCCAAGGCCAAGCTAAAAATTCCATCCCCATAGAATGAATTTCTGCCGCTTCTAAAGTAGGAAAACGGTATTCAGGTATTAAATGGCGACTTTGATATACTTGAAAAGCATGTCCCATTTCGTGAGTTAAAACATCAACATCATGGCTTGTGCCGTTGAAATTAGCAAAAACAAAAGGAGATTGAAATTTAGGCAAGTAAGTGCAATAACCTCCACCTACTTTATTTGGTTTACTTTCTAATTCTAAAAGTTCTTTGTCTACTAATAAATTAAATAAGTGGTTTGTTTCTTCAGACATTTCAGAATACATTTTTTTAGCTTTTTCAACTTGAAAATCAACCCCACCTTTAGGCGTAGGATTTCCGCTTAAAAAATTAAATTTAGCGTCATAACTTTGGAGTTTATCGATTCCGATACGACGAGATTTTTTAGTCAAGGTTTTATGATAAAAAGGCAAAACATTGTTTAAAATGTTTTTACGGTAAGAAGCTACTTGATCAATATTATAATCTACTCTCCCTAAACGGTCATAACCTAATTGAACGAAATTTTCATAACCCAAAAGACGAGACATTTCATTTCTTGCTTGAACTAAATCATCATAAATGCGATCATATTCTTTTTCGTTTTTTTCAAAAAAAGCGGAAATAGCTAATTGGGCTTCTTTTCTAGTATCCCTATACGGAACAGATAAAAAAGTAGCCATTTGACTTAAATTGTATTTTTCTCCTCTAAAATTAACCGAAGGATCAGCGATTAATTTTTCATATTCAGTAGTTAAAGCATTTTCTTTTTGTAAAAAAGGTATTATTTTAGCATCAAAAGTTTTTAAAAATAAATGAGTTTTTTGAAACAATAATTCGCCAAATTCTTTGATTAAACCTTCATAATGTTTGCTTTGGACCATTTTTTGAGAAAGATTGAATTGCCATTCGGACAAAAGAGGACCGTTATGATCCCAAAAAGCTTGTTCTTCTTGATAAAAAGGATCTTTTGTGTTCACGCTATTACGTATGCTCGCTAAAGTTGCCATAGAATTAATTTCATCTGTTATTTTATTAACTTCTTTTAAACTTTTAATTTGTTTTTCTAAAGAGTAATCAGAGAAATTTTCGATTACTGGTAAAATATTTTTTTTAATTTCTTCTATATTGGGTCTTTGATATGAGAATTGGCTAAATTTCATGATTTATGTTTCCTTTTTTAATTGAATTTTAATAAGTTTATTTTCCAAAACATTTCAAAATTCAAATTTATATTGTTTATTTTCTTCAAGATAAAAAAATAATTTTATTTTTTTATTGTATCACTTTTAATTTATTT
>NZ_AKIL01000063.1 GCF_000309485.1 Milkweed yellows phytoplasma str. MW1 | reverse complement strand
TTGAGGTGAAGTTCATAGCCAAGAAGATACCGCAAGAAGAAAAGAATTCCAAGGAGAAGACCTGAAATGGACCTAAACGCAAAAAGAAGAGTAATGTAGTAACCAAGTCGAAAAGAATTGAAACGACCTGTAGGATGGGACTAAATAGTTATTGAGTCCGACTAGTTAGATTATCAAGAGGTAAAAACCCCTTCCTGATTTCAATATCAACATCTTAACTCACCTGGTGGATAAACGGTATTTGCCTACCTTATGAGGTAGAAACTCATAAGTTAATGCTAAGGTTAGCGTCCCTAAAGAATTCATGTAGTTAATAAGAGTAACTTGGATTTTCCTAAAAGTCAAGGTTAAAACCTAAACATAAGAGGATAAAAAGTCTTATGGATTCAAGGAAAAAGCAGAATCATAGTAGTCGTTGGAGTAAAACTTGGCCTGGAATGGTTAAGACAATCGCCCCCAACCAGGAAGTCATGGAAAGCATGATATAGGGCGAAAGAGGAAATAATATTTCGAGTTTAAAGGCGTAGAAGGGCGGTGGCTATATGCTATCAAAGGAAAGTAAAATTTCAAAACTTCAAAACTAACTACGCATTTAAACAGAATTGAGACGAGATCGAAAGAAAACAAGAGAGTTCCAAAGAAGACTTATCAATGGTTGACTAATATTATAGAAAGCTATTACCTAGCTTTCAATAAAATAGCAACCAATAAAGGCGCTGGAACGGCTGGGATTGACTCTCAGACCATCGATGGGGTGAACTTAAAAAAACTCCAAAAATGGAATAAAGAGGTCAAAGAAGGAACATATGAACCTTCCCCAGTAAAAAAAATAGATATCCCTAAACCAAATGGTAAACTAAGACCTCTGGGGATTCCTACCATCAAGGATAGGACAATTCAAGAAGTCATAAGAAAACAATTGGAAGCATATTATGAACCTAAGTTCTCTGAATTCAGTTATGGATTTAGACCTGGAAAATCGACACATGATTGCTTAAAACGCTTTCAGCAAAGATTTAAAAAAAGGATAAATTGGTTTATTAAGATTGACTTGAAAGAGTTTTTTGATACGGTAAACCATAAAATGCTATATGAAATCATGGACAAAGATATCTCAAAAGATAAAGTCAAAAGACTAGTTGCTAAAATGGTTAAAAGTGGCGTCATGAAACAAGGACAATATATAGAAACCATTGCGGGAACTCCCCAAGGAGGGATTATTTCACCTATCTTATCGAACATCATGTTAAATGAGTTAGATGAATATATAGTAACCCTTCAAAAGGAATTATCAAGATTCTTAAAGGTGAAAAAAAATCCTATATACCACAAAATATGTAGGGATATAAATAAGGCCAAAAAGGAAAATGATAATAAAACAGTTGAAAGACTAAGAAGAGAATTGAGAGTAACTCAAAAATATGAGCAAAAACCAATTCGAATCGAATATTTGAGATATGCAGATGATTTCATTATTGGGGTAAGTTGTAAAAGTGATGCCTTACCACATCAAATTAAGAAAATGGTAGTTGAATTTATCGAAAACAATTTGAAGCTAAAAGTTTCAAGCGATAAAACCAAAATCCAAAAGACAAAAAAGGGATTGACTTCCTAGGTTATGATTTGTCGATATCTCCGACAAAGGATGAGCTTAATAAGAAGTTAACCAAATCAAGTCATAATGGAAGACCACAACTTAAAATGAATAGACAGTTAATTGAGGAAAAAGCTAAGGAAGTAGGATGGATAAATAAGAATAATAAAATTATCCACGATAAATCCCTTATCAGTTTTGAGAAGTTGGAAATAATAAAAACTTATAAGGCCATAATGAACGGATTTATAAACTATTATAGCTATATCTCAAACATTTCTCAATTAGGAAAATGGTATTACTATGCGACCTATTCTTTATTAAAAACTCTTGCTGGAAAAGATAAAAGTTCAATTGCAACTATCCGTAAGCGGTATCAACGGTATCAAATTGGAAAAAGTTTCGGTATCAAATATGAAACCAAAACTAAACCCAAATATGATAATTGGCCGCTATTTAGTTGGGATTTTGTGAAAAAATTAAGAAAGTATCAAAATAAGGATACGAACTTAATAATAAACACAAATACTTACAAAGGTAGAACCAAGTTAACGGATAGATTGCAAGCTGTTAAATGTAAAAAATGTTTAGTAGAAGGGGTTCCGCTGGAAATTCATCATACAAAAACAGTAAGAAACAAGAATATGCAAAGTATTAGAAACAAAGAAACAAAGGTATTATGCAAAACTTGTCATCAAAAAATAACGAACCAACAAATAAAATCATTTGGATG
>NZ_AKIL01000064.1 GCF_000309485.1 Milkweed yellows phytoplasma str. MW1 | reverse complement strand
AATCTCATTGTTTAGATTTTTAATTTGTTGGTCTAAAAGAGCTATAGCGTCATTTTTTTGTTCGATTAAAGTTTTATTAAAAGATTTATATGGTTCTAAATTTGTTATTTCAAAATTTAATTGATCTTTTTGGTCTAACAAAGTTTTTAATGCTTTTTGTAAGGGATGTTGATTATTTTTAAACTGATCAAGGATTTTTTGATAATAACCTAATCCTTCTAAACCATAAAAAGTATAAACTTCTTGCACTTTAGTCATATCTTTTGATTTAGGTAAATATTTTTGCAACCCTTTTTTCCAAGTGGCATATTGTTCTTCACAAGCTTTTCTTCTTTGGGTTATTTCCTCTTGACTTTTAACAATATTTTGTTTACTATCTAAGACTTCATCTAAATCAGAAGGCAACATTACTTCATGTTCTAAAGGATTTTCATATTTATAACGATTAGTTTTTTTATAATAAGCACCTTCGATTAACCCCGTTAAATCACGATTAGAATAATGTTTATTTTCGCATCTTTTAGCTATTTCATCTAAATGTAAAAAAGTATGATAACTGATTTGAAAAGGTTTTACTAAAAATTTTAAAAATTTAGCTATTTCTGCATCTTTAATTAAATCTATTTTTATTTCTTCCGAAAAACGACTTCTTAAAGCACTATCTATTTTTTCTAAGTGATTAGTAGCACCCATTAAAATGATTTTTTTATCGCTTTTTTTGAAACCATCCAGTTTGGTTAATAAATTGTTGACAATATTACTAGCGGTTTGACTAGTGTTTTTATCTTCTCTATTTGCTAAACCACTTATTTCATCGATAAAAATAATTGTTTTATCATACTGTTCCGCTTCGGCCCAAATTTTCTCTAATTCTTCGTTCCCTTCGCCAACATAAGTTTTATCAAATTTAGATGGTTCAATTTCGATAAAATGAACGTCTCCTGCTTCACCACAAAGAGCTTTCATTAAATAACTTTTTCCTGTCCCTGGTGGGCCATATAGCAAATAACCACGCGGAGTTACTTTATCAAAATTAACTAATTTTTGATCGCTTTTAAAATAATAAACCAAATCTTTTAAAGCTTCTTTTTCTCGTTCCATCCCGAAAACATCTTTAAAAGTAATGATTTTTTTATCCTTTTGATAAAATTGATTGTTTTTTTTAGCGTTTAATTCTTTTTCTAATTGTCTTACTTGTTGGCTAAAAGATAATAATTGTTCGTCTAAAAATAAATCATAACTTTTTAGATGGTCAATTTCTTCTTTATTATCTTTAGCTTGCGCTAACATTTTTTTAATTAAAGTTTTATTTGCATAATTATATTGAATAGTTTCTTGGAGAAGGTTTATCTTATCTGTTAAAGAAGCTAAAGAGGAGATATTTTGGGTTTTTTGTTGTAAATCATCCATATTTTTAATAATTTTTTGTTCTTCTTGATCTAAATTTTTTCTTTGGACAATTAAAGCTTTGCCTTTTTGTAAATATTCATCTCTTTGCTTTTTTAAAACATTAATTTCTTCTTGTAATTTAGTTTTTTCTTCTGTGCTTAAGGTGTCAAAAGAGGCAGCTAAAGTTTGTTCTTTTTCGATAATATTGGTGTTTAAAGT
>NZ_AKIL01000065.1 GCF_000309485.1 Milkweed yellows phytoplasma str. MW1 | reverse complement strand
AATGAATAAACTATTTTTGATATGGTTAATAACGATTATATTCCCAACCAAACCATCTTTGAATATCTTCCTTGGTTTTGTTCCAATCAATATCTTTAGCGAAAGTAACACCTTTACCTACTCCTGTGCCTACGGTTCCGCCAACTACAGTACCAGCAGGTCCACCCAATAAAGTACCAAGACCAGCTCCTAAACCACTAGCGCCTGACTCAATAGCCATATTAGTTAATTTATTTTGCGCTTTATTCCATGATTTTCCTTTATTGTCTAATTCTTGTTTTAAAGCTTTTGTTTTTTGTTCTAATGTGTTAAATTTGCCAACTTGCTTATCTAACTCTTTTTGCGTCTTTTGATGAGCAGTTTTTTCATTAGCTAAGTCTTGTTTGTATTTTTCGACATCAATTCTTAAACCAGCGATTATATCTTTAAGATGTTGGTTTTCTTCCTCTAAAGTAGTATTTTTATCTTCTAAATCTTTAATAGTTTTTTCTAAGGTTTGAATATGAGCTTCTAAATTTTGAATTTTTTGCCCTTGTTGGACATAAAGATCCATTTGTTCTTTAATGATTACATTTAAACGGTTAATTTCTTCATCTTTTTGTTGAATGGTCTCATTTAAAAGTTGTATTTCTTCATCTTTTTGTTGAATAATAGTTTTTAATTGTTCTTCATTTTCTTGTAATAAAGTAATTTTTTCGTTTAAACCTTTAATTTTATTTTGTTTATCTTGTAATTGGTTTAATAAGGTTTGATTAACTTTTTCATCATCACCTAGGTTAGCTTGAATAGCTTGAATTTCTTTTTCTAAAGTTTCGTTTTCTTCGCGAGATTTATCCAATTCTTGTTTAACTTTGGATAACTCTTTAGTATGTTGTTCTCGTAAATTTTTGTTTTCTGTTTTAAGAGTATTAATTTCAGTTTTAAAACTTTGTTCTTTTAATTCTAAAGTATTTAAATCTTGTTTTAATTTTTGAATATGTTGTTCTTTATT
>NZ_AKIL01000066.1 GCF_000309485.1 Milkweed yellows phytoplasma str. MW1 | reverse complement strand
AAATTTTTAAAAATATCTTAATAAAATATTTAAAATGAAAAAAGGTTGCTCAACAGCAAGAATTATTTAATAAATTTGTGATGAATGAATTAACTATCTTTTTAGTTTTTTTAATTTTGTTTTAATTTTTATTTTTGTTTTTGATTTTTAATAAATTGTTATAATGGCTTGTTCGTTCTTTTTCTTGTTTTTTTTAAGCAAATATAAAATAGCTTCTTGTTCGTTCATTTTTTTAAAACTCCTTTTTTAAGTTTGGCTAAATAAAAAAACCAAACTGTTTATTTTTAATTAATAAACAATTTGGTTTAATTAGTTGTTTTTTGGTACTACTTTGATGGCTCCTCTAAAGATGGTTAATGTCAATTTATTATAATTTAAAACATCCGAAGAAGTGCTATTTTTGTTTAAAACTGCATGAATAAATTATGTTCCTCTAATTGATCTTTCTGTAAAAGAGGCGCGGACCGTAAATCTTTTGATTAAAATAACAATAAAAACAACGTAAAAAAAATTAGAAAAATTTCAAAAGAATATTTCAAATTATTTTTTTATTT
>NZ_AKIL01000067.1 GCF_000309485.1 Milkweed yellows phytoplasma str. MW1 | reverse complement strand
ATCTTATCTGTTAAAGAAGCTAAAGAGGAAATATTTTGGGTTTTTTGTTGTAAATCATCCATATTTTGAATAATTTTTTGTTCTTCTTGATCTAAATTTTTTCTTTGGATAATTAAAGCTTTTCCTTTTTGTAAATATTCATCTCTTTGCTTTTTTAAAACATTAATTTCTTCTTGTAATTTAGTTTTTTCTTCTGCGCTTAAGGTGTCAAAAGAGGCAGCTAAAGTTTGTTCTTTTTCGGTAATATTGGTGTTTAAAGTATTAATAGCAGCTATATTTTGATTAATTTCATGATCAATAAGGTCATACTGCTTTCTGATTAATGCTCTTTGTTGGTTTTCTTTGGCTAATTGTTCTCCTAAAGTTTTTAATTGTTTTTGAATTTGTTCTGCTGCTTCCCTTTCCTCTTGGGTTTTATTTTGTTGGCCAAGAGAAAGAGGTTGTTGGTTAGTATGTTTTATGTAAAGGCCATAACTAAAAAGAACAACAGTAAATAAACTTAAAAGACCCACAAACCACCAATAAAGCTTTGTTTTAATTAATAACATACATGGTAATTTTCCTTTCTTTTTAATAATTTTTTATTCTACATCATAATATAAAGTTCTTTTTTGGTTAGTTCTTTTCTCATATAAATCAATTTTTCTTAAAGATTTAATATGATTCGTAGACCATAACATACCATCTTGGGTATAATTATAAAAAGGAAATTTTAATTCAAAATCATAATTGAAGATTACAAAAGGTTCTTCAATTTTTTGATTAATAGGATAAATAGCAACTATTTGCTGATTTCTAATATCTTTCAGAGCTATTTTATCAATCGCTAAATAAGAAGGTCCACCAAAATTAGTTCCTTTATCAAAAAAAATTTCTAATTCATAATTAGTTGGTTCAAAAGGGATAG
>NZ_AKIL01000068.1 GCF_000309485.1 Milkweed yellows phytoplasma str. MW1 | reverse complement strand
TCAAGTACCTTTTTATTCTGTTTCAGGTTCTGAGTTTGTAGAAAAATATGTCGGAGTCGGCGCTTCCCGAATAAGATCGTTATTCAAAGAAGCAAGACAAAACGCTCCTTGTGTTTTATTTATCGATGAAATTGACGTTTTAGGTGGTAAAAGAGGTGGCGGGAATAGTGGCGGTTCTCAAGAAAAGGATCAAACTCTTAACCAATTATTAACCGAAATGGATGGTTTTACTACTTCTAAAGGAATTATTATTATTGGCGCTACTAATAAGAGCTGATATGTTGGATCCTGCTTTATTAAGACCAGGAAGATTTGACCGTAAATTTACAGTTGGTTTGCCTGATGTTAAAGCTAGAGAAGCTATTTTAAAGGTACATGCGAGAAATAAAAAACTAGATCCATCGGTTGATTTTTCTCAAATCGCTAAACAAACGCCTTCTATGAGCGGTGCTCAATTAGCTTCTGTCTTAAATGAAGCTTCTATCTTAACAGTTAGAAATGATAAAAAATTAATTACTCAAATAGAACTAGAAGAAGCGATTGATCGAGTGTTAATGTGTCCAGCAAAAAAATCCCGTAAATATGATGAAGAAGAAAAGAAAATGGTAGCTTATCATGAAGCTGGACATGCAGTCATTGGTTTAAAATTAAAACATGCTCCTAAGGTCCAAAAAGTAACTATTATTCCTAGAGGCAATGCTGGTGGTTATAATTTAATGCTTCCAGAAAAAGAAACTTTCTTTTCCTCTAAGAAAAGAATGTTGGCAAATATTATTTCATTTTTAGGCGGAAGAGCGGCCGAAGAATTAATGTTTGATGATATTTCTAACGGAGCTTACGGTGATTTCAAATCAGCGACCCAAATAGCGACTCAAATGGTAACTAAATTAGGGATGAGCGATTTAGGACCAGTCCAAGATACAGATAAAAAACATGTTGATATAGAAATTAAAAAAATAATAGATGAATGTATGGAAGAAACAAGAAAAATAATTAAAGAAAATAAATATTTATTAGATAAAATAGCTAACACATTGTTAGAACAAGAAACTATCGTCAAAGAACAATTAGAACAAATAGTTAATCAGAACAATTGAAACATATAATATAAATATAAAACAAAAAAGAACCCTTAAAAGGGTTCTTTTTATATTGAGAAAATTTTTATCAGATAAAGATTATTTTTAGTATAAATAAATTAAATATG
>NZ_AKIL01000069.1 GCF_000309485.1 Milkweed yellows phytoplasma str. MW1 | reverse complement strand
TCTAAAGTATTTAAATCTTGTTTTAATTTTTGAATATGTTGTTCTTTATTGGTTATTTCGTTAGCTAAAGTATTATCAGGTTGTTGTTGAGTAATTAAAACATTTAAAGCTTCTTTTTCTTGTTCTAATTGTTCTTGAGTTGTTTTTAATTCTTGAGTTATCTTGTTTAACTCTTGTTCTTTAATAGATAATGCATTTATAGCTTCAACAGGAGGAGGCGATAAAGAAATATTTTTA
>NZ_AKIL01000070.1 GCF_000309485.1 Milkweed yellows phytoplasma str. MW1 | reverse complement strand
ATGCTTTAGGTTGGTTAGGTCATTATTTTAAAGATAAAACTTTTAAAAGTACTTTTACTTATGCGCTATATAATAATCAGATCAATGATAAAATGGTTGAATTTAATTACCGTATTAAAGAACCGCCACCACAAGGTTTTTTATTAGCTTATTTTGATGGGGGACAAAGAGAAGGGGCTAATAATACTTTTACTTTAGAGCAATTAAAACAAATGGGGCAGGGCGCTAAAG
>NZ_AKIL01000071.1 GCF_000309485.1 Milkweed yellows phytoplasma str. MW1 | reverse complement strand
TGTTCATAAGAAGTAAGGGCTTGAAATAAATTTTTTTCAAAAGCATTGTAAAATTCCTCTGTTGCTTTAACAGTGTTTTGAGTTGTTGCAGCGATTTCTTTGATTAAATCTTTTTTAGAACATGTGGTGACATTATGCTGAGTGTTCTTTTTTTTGTTTTTTTTAGCCATTTTTTTGATTCCTCTTTTTTTCATTTATTATTGATCTTTTTTATTTTCAGCTAGACGAGCTAAATTAACCATTGTTCTACTTTTTTCTAATTC
>NZ_AKIL01000072.1 GCF_000309485.1 Milkweed yellows phytoplasma str. MW1 | reverse complement strand
TTTATTTAGGGCAAAATGCTACTATGAAAGATGCTTTAGGTTGGTTAGGTCATTATTTTAAAGATAAAACTTTTAAAAGTACTTTTACTTATGCGCTATATAATAATCAGATCAATGATAAAATGGTTGAATTTGATTATCGTATTAAAGAACCACCACCACAAGGTTTTTTATTAGCTTATTTTGATGGCGGACAAAGAGAAGGGGCTAATAATACTTTTACTTTAGAGCAATTAAAACAAATGGGTCAGGGCGCTAA
>NZ_AKIL01000073.1 GCF_000309485.1 Milkweed yellows phytoplasma str. MW1 | reverse complement strand
TGTTCATAAGAAGTAAGGGCTTGAAATAAATTTTTTTCAAAAGCATTGTAAAATTCCTCTGTTGCTTTAACAGTGTTTTGAGTTGTTGCAGCGATTTCTTTAATTAAATCTTTTTTACCGCATGTGGTGACATTATGTTGAGCGTTCTTTTTTTTATTTTTTTTAGCCATTTTTTGATTCCTCTTTCTTTTTTAATTTATTATTGATCTTTTTTATTTTCAGCTAGACGAGCTAAATCAACCA
>NZ_AKIL01000074.1 GCF_000309485.1 Milkweed yellows phytoplasma str. MW1 | reverse complement strand
TATATTCTCCTCCAGTATTAAACTTCTCAGTATAAAGGCTTAAAGTTTTACGTACAGGGTTAAGGCGGTTTTTTTTAAATTATTCTTTTATTTATTGAATTATTTTTAAATCTATTTTTGGATTTAATATTTCTATTTTAAATTGTTCATCATCATTTTTAATAATTTTAAAATATAAAGAACAATTTGTTTCTACAATATGATTGTTTGTTTCTTCTTTGCAAAAAGTTGTAGCAAATAAATATTCTTTATTAACAAAATTTCTGATTTTAGGCCAATATATAATAATTTCTTTTTTATCTTGGTTCAAATAAATATGAGAATTAATTTTATCTTTATATTTAAAATTTTGTTTAAATTCTTCTTGAATTTTATTAATTTGTTGATTAGAAACATTTGGTATAGATATAAAAGAATTTTGTTTTTCAAAAGTATTTTCGAAATTTAATTTTATA
>NZ_AKIL01000075.1 GCF_000309485.1 Milkweed yellows phytoplasma str. MW1 | reverse complement strand
CGATCTGCTACATTTTTATTACCTAGTATTCATGTTTCTAATAGTTGGTTTTGTTTTATCGTCTTTCGTGGTGAAAATAAAAAAAAGTTTCCCAAATCAATAGTTTTTATTCAATTTTTTTTAGCTATCTTAGTTTATTTTTCAACTTTCTTATTGAGACAACATTATATTTTAGACGGTATTGTCGCCATTATATTGGTAGAATTGATTTGCTTTATTGTTAAAAAACATTTTATAAAAAATAAAAATTGATTCTACATGTAGCAGATCGGAAGAGCGGTTCAGCAGGAATGCCGAGAC
>NZ_AKIL01000076.1 GCF_000309485.1 Milkweed yellows phytoplasma str. MW1 | reverse complement strand
AACTTTTTTATTTTTTTTAATAATTAATATTTCTTTAACTAAGATTTTTGTTTTCAAGGCAAGATCTTTTTTTTGAAGGGGAAAGTCTTTTATTTAAGAGATTTTTTTATATAAGATGGTAAATATACAATTTAACAAAATTATATAAAAAATCTTAGTGAGAACGATTGTTATTAAAATTCTTGTAAATGTTTAGATCTTTTAGAAAAATATCGCATTAAATTGACTCAATTAACGAATCAACAAGGTTTTTATAATAAAGAATAATTTGCAAAATTAAAAGATCATTTAATTAAAAAAGGATTAAAAAGAGGATTTTTTGGGTAATTATATTTTAAAAAATATCCAACATATTGTTGATAATTTTGACCTTTTTTCTATTGAAGAGTTGGTAAAACCTGTTCATAATCCTATTATGCAAAGATTTACTTCCAAACAGCATGAAGCGGAACACGCGATAATTGCTTTATTCTCTAAATATTATGACTTATGGGGAATAGTTGTTTTTTGAAACAGAATGAGTGAGGGTGCGACTATATTCAAAAGAAAATGAACGAGTTCACTTTAAAACAAAAAGTTGAAAAAATAAAAGAATTAAGAAAATATCACAGCGAAAGATTTGAAACTTAAAACATTCAGATATTTATTAACTCAACAAAAAGAATATATAGAACAACTTAAAAAAGAAGCTTATCAAAAAGATGTAGAAATCATCAAAGAAAAATAATTTTAATACCTATGATTTAGACATTTATACCTAAAAAACAATATTTTATCAATCAAAAAGAATTATTAGCAGAATTAACAAAAAAGAGAAATATAGATTTTAACTTTCCAAACTAAATATATCTCTAACAAAAATAAATAATTGCTCCAAATAAAAAAGATCCTCTTAGGATCTTTTTGTTTTACGTTATAAAGATTAAGATTTTTTAATGTTTTTGATTAAATCTCTATAAATAACAGCTTGTTCAAAATTTAACTGTTTAGCTGCTTCTTTCATTGACTTTTGTAGTTGTTTTAAATCTGGCTTATTTTTTTGGTTTTTGCTAGAAGCTAATAAAGAGGCTTCTTCTTTTTGAGCTTTTTGTTTTTCCATAATAGTTTTTTTTACAATAGTTTTAATAATAGGAGTCGGTTTAACATTATGAACACGGTTATATTCCTCTTGAAGAGTTCTACGACGTTGCGTTTCTTCTATCGCTTCTTGCATAGCGTCAGTAATAACATCGCCATAAAGAATGGCTTTACCGTTAATATTACGTGCCGCTCTGCCAATAGTTTGAATAAGGCTTCTTTTATTTCTTAAAAAACCTTGTTTATCAGCGTCTAAAATAGCCACTAACGAAACTAATGGCAAATCCAACCCTTCTCTTAATAAATTAACTCCAATTAAACAATCATAAGTGCCGATCATTAAATCTTCTAAAATAACTAATCTTTCTAAAGATTTAATTTCGCTATGTAAATAAGCCACTTTGATGCCCAAATCTTTTAAATAACTAGTTAAATCTTCGCTCATCTTAATAGTGATAGTGGACACTAAAATTCTTTCATTCTTTTCTGCTCTTTGTTTAATTTCAAAATATAAATTTTCAATTTGATTTTTAGTAGGACGAACTTCAATAATAGGATCTAGTACAAAAGTAGGACGAATAATTTGTTCCACAATAGGTAAATTTTTATTTAATTCATAATCGCCCGGAGTAGCTGATAAATAAATTATTTTATCCATTTTTTTTTCAAATTCAGAAAATCTAAGTGGTCTGTTATCTAAAGCGCTCGGTAAACGGAAACCATATTGAACTAAATTATTTTTTCTTGAAAAATCGCCTGCATACATTCCTCTGATTTGAGAAACGGTCACGTGAGATTCATCAATAATAGTTAAAAAATTATCTCCAAAATAATCAATCAAAGTGGTTGGCGTTTCGCCTGCTGCTTTCAAAGATAAATGTCTGGAATAATTTTCAATGCCATTACAATAACCTAATTCTTGCAACATTTCTAAATCGTATTTAGTTTTCATTTCTATTTTTTGAGCTTCTACTAGTTGGTTTTTATCTTTAAAAAAAATTATTTGTTCATTTAATTCTTGTTGAATGCGCAAAATAGATTCTTCTAATTTCTCTTTATCAGTAGCATAAAGAGAAGTGGGAAAAATAGTGATATCTTCTAAATTAGCTAAAATAACACCATCAACAGTGTTAAACAATTTAATTTCTTCAATTTCATCATCCCAAAAAATAATTCTTACCCCTTGTGTGGTATCAGAAGAAGGAATGATATCTATCGTATCTCCTCTCAACCTAAAAGTACCTCTTTTAAAAGAGTAATCATTTCTTTGGTAATTCAAACCGACTAATTGATTAACCAATTCTTTTAAAATATATTTCATCCCCTTTTCTAAATAAAGAATAGATTTTTTGTAATTCTCAATATCACCCACACCATAAATACAAGAAACAGAGGAAACCACGATTACATCATCATGATTGATTAAAGAATTAATAGCTCTATGACGCATTTTATCTATTTCATCATTAATTAAAGAATCTTTTTCAATATAAGTATCATGACGGACTACATAAGCTTCTGGTTGATAATAATCAAAATACGAAATAAAATATTCTACTTTATTATCAGGAAACAAGGTTTTTAATTCGTGAAATAATTGTCCAGCTAAGGTTTTATTATGAACTATAATTAAAGTTTTTTTATTTAATTTATGGATAATATTAGATATAGTAAAAGTTTTGCCTGTCCCTGTGGCACCAATCACAATCTGCTCTTTATGACCTTTATCTAAATTAGATAATAATTGTTCAATAGCTTTAGGTTGGTCTCCGCTAGGTTTATATAAAGTTTTTAATTTAAAAGCCATTTTCCTTTACCTTTATTATCTATGATTTTATCTTTAAGATTTGCTTTAAATAATATCCCGTATAACTCTGAGCATTCTGGCTCACTTCTTCTGGTGTTCCTTGAGCCACTATATGTCCTCCATGAACTCCCCCGCCAGGCCCTAAATCTATTACATAATCAGCATTTTTAATGACATCTAAATTATGTTCAATCACCACTAAAGTCGCTTTTTTATCTGTAATACGGTGTATAACTTGGATTAATTGTTTAATGTCTTCAAAATGTAGACCCGTGGTTGGTTCATCTAAAATATATAAAGTATCCGGAGTAATTTGTTTATATAACTCACTAGCCAGTTTAATTCTTTGAGCTTCTCCTCCAGAAAGAGTAGTGGCACTTTGCCCTAATTGCAAATAACCTAAACCAACATCTTTTAAAAATTGGATATGTTCTTTGATTCTTTTATGGTTATCGAAAAAGACTAAAGCTTCATCAACTGTCATATTTAACACATCAGCGATATTTTTTCCTTTATATTTAATAGTTAAAGTGTCTTTTCTGAAGCGACTTCCATGACATTCATCACATATAACAAAAACATCAGGTAAGAAATTCATTGAAATTCTTCTAATCCCATCGCCATAACAACGTTCGCAACGTCCTCCTTTAACATTAAAGGAAAAACGTCCTTTTTGATATCCTCTAATTTTGGCTTCATTGGTTTGAGCGTATAATTCTCTTATTTTATCAAAAAGACCCGTATAAGTAGCCGGATTACTTCTTGGAGTTTTACCAATAGGAGATTGAGAAATTTCCACTATTCTACGAATATATCCTTGATCATCTACCATATTAACATTGTTTTCATCTTTTAACAAACGCTTTTTTTTATTTTTTAAATTTTTCAATAAAACGTTATTCACTAAAGTGGATTTTCCGGACCCCGAAACTCCTGTCACAACGTTAAAAACACCTAAAGGAAAAACAACGTTAATCTTTTTTAAATTATTTTCAGAAGCATTTTTCACATGAACCACTTGTTGAGGATTAATGGTGCGTCTTTGTTGCGGATAAGCGATTTCTTTTTGGTTGGACAAATATTGACCCGTTAAACTGTTTGGATTCGCCATCACTTCAGAAGGAGTGCCGAAAGCAACTACCTCTCCGCCATAACGACCCGCTAAAGGACCAATATCAATTAAATAATCAGAGGCTAACATCGTATCTTTATCATGTTCTACCACTACAAGAGTATTACCTAAAGCGGTCATTTTTTTCAAAGCAGCAATTAAATTATCATTATCTTTTTGATGCAAACCAATGGAAGGTTCGTCTAAAACATATAAAACACCTGATAATTTAGAACCAATTTGAGTAGCTAAACGGATTCTTTGTGATTCTCCACCTGATAAAGTACTGCTTTTGCGTTCTAAAATTAAATAACTCAAACCGATGTCTTGCAAAAAAGATAATCTTTGAGAAATTTCTTCCAATGGTAAAGCCGTAATTTTTTTTTCTTCTGGTGATAATTCTAGATGATCGATAAAACGAGCTAATTCTTCAATCGACATTTGCGTCAATTCATAAATGTTTTTATGATTAATTTTGAAAGTTAAAGCAGCTTTATTAATTCTCGCTCCTAAACAACGAGAACAAGTTTCTTCAATCAAAAATTTTTTAAACCAACTCATCACGTTTTCGTTTTGAGATAATTTATCATAATAATATTCTAAAATAGTAATAACACCCATTTTCATTTCAGGTTGTTCGTGTTGGTTATTGTTAAGATTAGCTTTGCCGTACAATAAGATGTCTAATAATTCAGGTTCTAAATTGTTTAAAGGAATATTCATATCAATTTGATGGTAAGCACAAAATTGTTCTAAATCTTGCATTTTATTGTAAAAATCTCGGTGTTGTTGATAAAGAATGAAACCACCTTGATTCAGAGACTTATTAAAAGCAAATAAAAGTGTTTGGTCAAATTTATTTCTAATCCCTAAACCTTTACAAGTTTCACAAGCGCCTAAAGAAGAGTTAAAAGAAAATAATCTCATATTTCTTTCTGGGATGGTAAAATCAAGATTATCGTTGCTATAATTAAGATGAAATTTTAACATTTCTTGATCATTTAACCAAACAAAGACTTTTTCTTTGACTAAAGCTAAAGATAAATCTAAAGATTCGTTTAATCTACTTTCTATCTTATCTTGTATTTTTAAACGATCAATAATAACATTAATATCATGTTTTTCGTTTTGATTCAAAAGAGGAATTTCATCCAAAGAAAGGATTTTTTGATCTACCATCACTCTAGTAAAACCATCTTTAATTAAACGTTTAAAAAGTTTTTGGTGATTACCTTTTTTTTGTTCCACTATAGGAGCCATTATCACGATTTTACTATCCAATTCCAATTGTGCAATCTGTTGAACAATTTGTTCGTTAGTTTGAATTTGAATAGGTTTATCAGTATGAGGGTTATAAGGGACGGAAATATGAGTGTAAATAACTCTTAAATAATCATAAATTTCTGTAATAGTGCCGACAGTGGAACGAGGATTGTGAGAAATAGTTTTTTGATCAATACTAATAGCTGGACTTAATCCTTCAATTTGATCCACATCCGGTTTTTCAAAATTACCTAAAAATTGACGAGAATACAGACTTAAAGATTCCATATACCTTCTTTTACCTTCTTGATATAAAGTATCAAAAGCTAAAGATGATTTGCCTGAACCAGAAACACCGGTAATAACGATAAATTTAAATTTAGGAATATCTAAATTAATATTTTTAAGGTTATGCACGCGGGCGCCTCTAATTTTAATGATTGTATTATTATTAGACATAAATATAGTTTAAAGCCTTTCTATTTGAGAAAAATATTTTTTCAAATTTAAGAATATTTCTTTTTTATTTTTTCTAAAAAACTACAAGGAATATTTAATTTTTGAAAATCTTGACAAGAAGCGTTTTGAATGTCTTTAATATTTTTAAAATGTTTTAATAAAATTTGATATCTTTTCGCACCTAAACCTTTTATATCGGTTAACAAACTATTTTTATCTTCCTTTTTTTTTAATTGAAGATGAAAATTAAGAGTAAAACGGTGTACTTCATCACTTATTCTTAATAAAAAACGATATAAATTACTATTTTTATCTAAAATGATGGTTTTATCTTCTAAAAGTAATTCAGTTAGTTGATGTTTATTATTTTTTTTCAAAGCTCCTAGTTTAATATCTAAATTTAAGTAATCTAGGGCTTGTTTACAAGCGTTAAATTGAATTTTTCCACCATCTGCTAAAATCAAATCCGGCATTTGCACACTCATTTGTAAAAACCTTTGACAATGTCTAATTAAAACATGATAAAAAGCGTCATATTCGTTTTGATATTCTTTTTCTACCGTAAATTTACGATAAAATTTTTTATTAAATTTTAATTCTTTAAACACTATCATAGCAGTCACAAAAGATTGGCCGAATAATTGCGAATTATCAAAAGCTTCAATATAATCAATTTTTTTGCCAAAAATATGGGATAATTCATCTAATGATTCTTGCATAATTTCAAATTTAGATTTATGGACTAAATTGTATTTTAATAAATTTTCTTTAGCGTTTTTTAAAGATAAAGCGTATAAATCTCCTTGATTTTTTTTCGAAACAATACGAATTTTAGCTTTTAAAATGTTTTGAATATTAGGTTTATCCAACGCCATTTCTTTGCCTAAAATAATTTCTTCGGGAATGATTTGTTCTTGATAATATAAATATAAATAAGTTACTATATTTTCAACCACATCGCCTACATAATTAAACACTATTTGATGGTTATCAAAAACATTGCCACGATGCATTCTTAAAATATATAAAGATATATCATCTTCATTATAATAAAAAGCAACGATGTCGCAACTTTTTAATTTATTATCATTGATAAATTGTTTTTCCACTATTTTATTTAAATTAAACAAAAGATTCTTATATTCGATAGCTTTTTCAAATTCCAATTTAGAACTAGCTTCTTCCATAGACTTTTTTATTTGTTTAAAAATTTCTTTATCGTTGCCTTCTAAAAATTTAACTATTAAATTAATGTTAGATTGATAATCTACTTCTTTTTGAGCGCAAGGCCCTAAACATTGGTTAATATGATAATAAAAACAAGGTTTTTTGCCTATAGGTTGGCATCTTCTTAAAGGGTAAATTTTATGCAATAACTTAACTGTTTCTTTTAAACTTTCTGAATTAGGATAAGGTCCAAATAACCTTTTCCCTGGAGGAATATTTTTATACCTAGATATAATCAAGCGAGGATGTTTTTCGTTAGTAATTTCAATATAAGGATAAGTTTTATCGTCCATTAATTTAAAATTATATTTAGGCGAATAGCTTTTGATTAAATTAGCTTCTAAAATTAATGCTTCTAATTCATTATTAGTTAAAATATAAGAAAAATCAACAATTTCTAAAACTAAAACACCGGTTTTTTTATTATGAGAGCCGGTAAAATAACTTTTTACCCGGTTTTTTAAATTTTTAGCTTTACCTACATAAATCACTTCTTGTTTTTTGTTCTGAAACAGATAACATCCTGGTTCATTAGGTAAATTTTTAATTTTGTCTGATAACATCTTTACACCATAAATTTTTGAATTTTTTGACAAAAAAATATTAAAAAGTTTTGATATGATTTTTCCCTATAAATAAATTTTATGAAGGTTATAAGTAAAAAAATAAGATGTGATTAATAAGTTATTAAGATTATTAATTTATCCTAAAAACTTATTAATCACATCGTTTGGGAATGACTTTTATAAATGATCAAACAGAAAAGAACTGGTTTCTTTTCTGTTTGATTCTATCTCTCATTGGTCTTGTTAATTCAACGAAATAATTTCAAAACGAAATTATAATCTTATTATGGGTATGAAATTTAAATGATTTCATTATTCTTTTTTTCTAACATTGTAAGAATTAAAATTCTCGCTATTTGTTCAAAAATGAATATTAAAGTCGTTAAGAAAGCGAAAGCTAAAGACCATTCATATTTTTTAGAAATATCAAATGTCATTATTTGTTCAGCATTATCAAAATCTATCGCTAAGAAAGCAGAACCTAAAACTAATAATACTCCACTAATAGCTAATTGAGACCAATAACCGCTTAAATAATTTTTACCACTAATGAAGCTTACAAGCATGTTAATCGTTAAAAAAGCGAGAATAACTATAAAACTAACTAAACTAGAAATTCTAAATTTATTATTAACTTTTAAAATTTCTTGATAATATAAAAAATGCATAATCAAGAAAACAACCAAAGTGCCAATAACTGAAATAGCTAATATTGAAACAATCGCACTATAAGCGCCAGTTAATACTGATATCGAACCAAAAACACCACTAATCAATATACCTTCAGAAATGGCATACATAATAGCGAAAGGTTTTTGATTCATTTTGCCAGCAAAAATACTAACCATAATAGATACAAAACCTAACATGGAAGCAACTCCGATAGAAGAGTATAATAAAATAGCCTTCACACTTTTATCGCCTGCAGCTATAAGGGAAATTAAGGAAAAATGCAATATACCTGATACCAAAACCGTTAACAATAATATCATTGTTTTGGTAGCAACACCTTTTTTAGTTGCAGTTTCAAGAGTTCTAACTTGATTAGTTGCAAGGGCTTGTTCTCTTATTTGTCTAAAAACAACATTTTCTTTTTGTTGCATGGGAAAATTACCTCTTTTTAAATTTTCATTAAATTTATCATGAATTATATATATAT
>NZ_AKIL01000077.1 GCF_000309485.1 Milkweed yellows phytoplasma str. MW1 | reverse complement strand
TGGCTAAATAAAAAAACCAAACTGTTTATTTTTAATTAATAAACAATTTGGTTCAATTAGTTGTTTCCTTTTGGATCCACTTTTGTGGGGCACCTCAATTAAACAACAAAAAAGCTATGTAAACACATAGCTTTTTCATTTCTCTCAGTTCTTTATCGACTAATGAGTCTTTTATATTTTTTTAAACCTTTTCTTCAAAAATTTTTTTCAAATCAGGGTTAAAGGTTTTTTCTTTAATCATTTTTATTTCTTCTTTATAAGGAGCGAAACCATTAATAAAAGGGGTTTCTAATATTTTTGGTAAAGATAAAAAAGAAGGATGATAAATAATATTAATTAAAGCTTCAAAACCGATATTTCCGTAACCAATATTTTCATGACGATCTTTTTTACTGCCTAAAACGTTTTTAGAATCGTTAATATGAAAAACAGATAAATATTGTTGACCCACAATAGAATCGAATTCTTCCATTACTAATTCAAAGTTATTTTTAATATCATAACCAGAATCAAAAACATGACAAGTATCGAAACAAACAGAAATTCTTTTTTTATCTTCAATCAAAGTAATAATATCTTTTAACTCTTGAAAAGAAGCGCCTATTTCGTTTCCTTTGCCGGCCATAGTTTCTAAAGCTATCCCTACCTTTAAACCAGCAGTATTTTTAAAAATTTGGTTGATACCTAAAGCGATAAATTTTATCGCTTCTTTTTTTTTTTTATTCATGTTATTGCCAGGATGAAGTACCATTCGAACAATTTTCATTTGTTCAAATCTGTATAATTCTTTCGTTAAAAAATCAATCGCGAAAGTTCTTTTCGCTAAAGAAGGGTTGGCTAAATTAACAATATAAGGCGCATGACCTACTAAATCATTAGGGTCTAAATTATTTTGTTTCATTTGTTCGAAAGTTTCTAATAAGTTAGCATTTTTCAAATCAGATCTAATAGTGTTTTGTGGCGCTCCGGTATAAATCATAAAAGTATTAGCGTCAAAAGATAAACTTTTTTGTAAAGAACCTAAATACATTAAAGGTTTATGAAAAGGGACATGACTACCTATTTTTATCATTCTTTTTATCTCTTCTTTTGGAAAAATGAAGGTTATTTTTTTTACCATTTTTATTAGAAAAATTGTATTTATGGTAGGAAGGGTTAATTTTATTATTAGGAGTTTGTTTCTTAGGACGAACTTCTTTTTTAACTTCTTCTTGAAAACCTGTTTTAGTTAAAGTAATATTATGAAAATCAATATCATTAAGTTTTTTAATTTTATCCAAGGAAGTTTTATCTTTTTCGTTATAAATCACTAAAACGTTACCGTCTTTGCCCATTCTACCTGTACGACCGCTACGGTGTTGGAAAAACTCTAAATTACGGCTCGGCAAATCATAATGAATTACCCAAGTAATATCTAAGTCTAGCCCTCTGGCAGTTAAATCGCTAGAAATAATATATTGATATTTCATTTTTTTAATTTCAGCCATATGTTGTTTTCTTTGTTTAACTGATAAGTCAGAAGAAAAGTTTAAAACATTTAAATTAGCTTCTTTTAAACCTTCATAAACCATAAATTGGTCTTTTTTATGAGAAACAAAAATTAAGGCTAAATAAGGGTTTAAAGTTTTAAAAAAGTGAACCAAATTATTGATTCTTTTATCAGAAGAACTTTCTAAAGCGTAATATTTTAAATTTATTTTTTGTTCTGAATTAACATCTAAAAATAAAGATTTGCCGAAATATTTATTAATGAAAGGTTTCATAGCGGGCGTGATGGAAGCAGAAAATAATAATATTTTAGGTCGCCATTTAACCAATAAAGGGTCTAATCCATTTAAAGATTCTTGATCAAATAACATATCCGCTTCATCTAATACTAAATAAGCAGCTTTAAAAATATTTAATTTGTTTAAAGTTTGGGCATATTCGCTTAACTTACTTAAAGTAGTGATCGCCACGGGAGGTTGTTTTTTTTCCAAACTAGAGAGTATTTTTTGTTTATCCATTCCACCGTAAAAAATCTTTACTTTAGAATTTTGTTTTTCAATTTCTTTTAACATATTAAAAATTTGAAAAACAAGCTCATTAGTAGGAACAACTATCACCGCTTGAATCATGTTTTTATTCCAGTCTATTTTGCTTAAAATAGGCAATAAATAAGCATGAGTTTTACCTGTTCCTGTAGGAGCGATTCCTACTAAGTTAAAAGGTTTATCAAACTCCTCGAAAAATTTTTTTTGTATCGGAGTAATAGTTTTAAATTTTAATAATTTTAATTTGTCTTGAAGATAGGTCTGCATTATTTCAACCCTTTCTTTTGTGATAACGTAAATATTTTCCGTCTTTAAACCAACGAAAATAAAAAATAAAATAAAAAAGTATTTTTTTAGTCTTTTTCCTTTAAAATATTAATAAATAGATTTTTTTGAGATATCTAAATAAACAATTAAGGAAAGAGAAATACATGAAAAAAAACAATAAAAAAAATCCGCCAAAAAAAATAAAAAAAAATAATAAAAAACCAATAGTAATGAAAAAAACTAAATTTTTTACTGTTACTAATTTAGTAATTTTTCTAACTATCTTAGTTTTTTCATTGGTTCCTATTTTAGCCATTTATAGATTTTGTAAAAGTTAATAATGACTTTTAATCCGTTAATGACCAAAACCATTCAGAACCAACAGAAAACATATTTTTTTCAGAAAACTTTTCTTTTTTTAAAAAAAATTAACATAAGATATAAAAAAAGCTTTTATTTTAAAAGCTTTTTTTATAGGTATTGCTTTCAAGGTCTTCATAAATAAGTTGTAAAAGCTTATTGTTGAATTTATATTGTTTATTATTATTTAAAGACGAATATTCTTTAGTTAATTCAATTGCTTCGTTAATAATAATTTTATGAGACAGTTTTTTTTCCATTAATTCGAAAGTAGCTAAACGAATAATAGCTTTATCAACTTTATTCAATCTATCTAAAGTATAATCGTATAAGTTTTTTTGAATAATATTATCTATTAAAACAATATTATTAATTAATTGTTCTACAAGAACGATCTTTTCATTAATATTAGGGTTTTGGACTTGAAGTTCGTTGTGGTAAAAATCATATTGATATAGATTATTAATGATTTCGACCCTTAGCTCTTTCATCTTTTTAGGAAACATATATATTTGGTGGTAATGTAAATTAGTTTGTGAATTTATCATTGTTTTTTCAACATAGCTTCTTCTAAATTTTTAGCCACTTGTTGCCAATTAATGATATTATAAAAAGCTTCTATGTAATCTGGGCGACGATTTTGATAATGCAAATAATAAGCATGTTCCCAGACATCTATCCCTAAAAGAGGGTAGCCTAAATTTAAAACCGTATCTTGGTTAGACGTACTAACTACTTCTAATTTCTTGTTGTGGTTTAAAATTAACCAAGTCCAACCGCTACCAAAAACAGTTTTCGCTTTTAAAGCTATTTGGTCTTTTAAAATTTCGACACTCTGATAATCACGTTCGATTAATTCTTTTAATTTACCAGCAGGTTGAGCACCATTATTAACTTGTAAAGTTTGCCAAAAAAAGGAATGATTATAATGACCGCCGCCGTTATTTCTAACAGCCGTTCTTGCTTCTTCAGGCACTAAAGATAAATCTTTTAATAAAACCTCTAAATCACCGTTAATTTGTGGATATTTTTCTAAAACAGTATTTAAGTTGTTGACATAAGTTTGATGATGTTTTTGATGATGTATTTTCATTGTTGTAGCATCAATGAAAGGTTCTAAAGCATCGTAAGCATAAGGTAATTGAGGTAGTTGATATTTTTTCATAATCTTAATCCAAATTCTCCTTTTTTAAATTGACTAATCTCTTGGCCAAGATTTAGTTGACTTTTAAATGATATCATAATAAAAACTTCTTTATTAAACATTATAACACTTTTATAAGTGCCAAAAGGAGTAATTAAGAAATTTTGAAGTTACTTTTGATAAAAAAGGTTTAAAGCTAGTTTAAAACCTTTCTAAGATCAATAAAACGAGGTTTTTTCAAAAAATGATGTTAAAACAACTTATAAAGAAAGTTTGGACTAACTTAATAATTATCAAGAATAACAATAATTTATTAATTTAGCCCAAAGTTATCTTTCATACGCTTATTTTATTTGTTGAAAAAACTTTCTTTTCCTTATTTAGTGAAAAATTGTTTATCTATTTCGTTGATCGCGATTAACCAATGATGCAACATTTCGTGATACAAATTAAAGCTTGGTTTGTTAGTGTTAGTTTGAAAATCAATTTGGTTCTTAATTTGACTACTAACAATATCTATCCTTTTTTTAGTTAAAAAAGACGGTTCGTTAGTTTGAGCTTTTTTATAAAACAAAGCTCCTCCTAAACTGCCTATTAAAAAAATTAATAAGTAAAGAAAAATCTTTTTAAAAAAGATAAAAAACATATATTTTTTTTAGTTTCTTTCTAGTTGAGGTTCTTACTGATATTATTTAATGTCTAAAGATTTCAAGCCTGCTAAGTTTAACAAACTCCAAGGTTTGTTGAAATAAGGGTGGAAAAAGAAATCTACAAACGCTAATTCATCAATAGTCATATTTTTTTGAATACATACGCTTAAAGTATTCATTTTTTCTGTTAAGTCAGCGTTAGATAAAATCTGTCCGCCTAAAATCTTACGTGTTTCTTTATCAAAAACTACTTTTAATAAAGCTGATTCATAATCCGGCATAAATTCAGGTCTGTTAGCGTCTCTGATCGTTACAGCAGCATAATTTAAACCTAATAATTTAGCCACATTTTCAGTTAAACCAGTAGAAGAGATGTTTAAATCATAGATTTTAATACCACTAGTGCCTTGAGTGCCTAAATATTTATGTTTATTTTCTTTAATGTTCATTCCTATTAAAGTCCCCATTCTAACAGCGTTAGTCGCTAAAGGAATGTATTTAGACTCTTGTGTTGGGTTATAATAAATATTAACACAGTCACCACAAGCATAAACATCTGGATTAGAAGTTTGCAAGTATTCATTAACTACTAAAGCACCATTAGGAGACGTTTTTAATCCATGACTCACTAATTTAGTGTTCGGAATGAAACTAATACACATAATAACCATTTCTGTTTCAAAAACTTCTTTATCAGTGTGTACGTGAGTAATTAACCCATTAGAAGTTTCTAATGTAGAAACTCTTTGTCCTAAAGCCAATTTAACGTTATTTTTAGTAAAAGCGTCTTGAGCTAAATCAGTAAATTCTTTATCTAAGTATTTAGACATGATTCTTTCTTCCGCGTCAATCAACACTACTTCTTTACCTTGATGAGAGAAAGATTCCGCTAATTCAACACCAATATAACCAGCACCCACAACAGTAATTTTTTTCACGCCAGCAGCGTATTCAATAATTTCGTTAGCGTGGGTAAAGTTTTTGGATAATAATAAATTTTTAGAATCCATTCCGTCTAAGCGAGGAATAACTGGCCAAGAACCAGTAGATAACACTAGCTTATCAAAACGATCTACAAACTCTTCGTTAGTTTTTAAGTTTTTAACAACGATTTCTTTTTTATCAAAATCTACTTTTAAAACTTCGTGCTCTAAATTGACATTAGCTCCCATTTGCGTTAATTCATCTGGGTTAGAATAAAATAACCCTCTTCTATCTTGGACAACTCCGCCAATATATAAAGCTATTCCGCAAGACAGAAAGGAAACTGTGTCGTTTCTCTCATAAACAGTTACATCAACATCGCTATAATTTTTTTTAATAGTTTTAACTGCAGCAGTTCCTGAATGAGTACACCCTATAACAATAACTTTTAACATGAAAAAACCTACCTTATAATTATTTTAATTGAAAACCACATATTAATTTATTTTATATCGTTTATTTATTCCTAAAAAATATGGAATAACAAAAATAAATAACATTTAAAAAACTTTTACATAATAATTATATCATAATAAAAATATATTCAAATATTATATAATCTATCATTATTATAACATATTTTGGTTTTAAACCTAAATTTAAATCATTTATTCTTCTGGTAATCTTTCGATTATCATTTCGTCTTTAAACTTTTTCAAAATAGTTTTATTAATTTTCACTCTTTTGACAAAATCATTTTGAGTGAATAATTTTTCTTTACGGTTCATCACAATGTTATCCGCCGCTACTTGCCCTAAACCATCAATAGCCACAAAAGGCATTCTTAAAGCTTTATCATTTTCAATCATAAATTCGTTTGCTTCTGATTTATTCAAATCAATCGGTAAAAATTGATAACCTAATTGGACCATTTCATAAGCACTTTTTAAAGTATTAATGCGGTTTTGTTCTTTCGCGGTTAATTCTTTTTTAACTGTTTTTTTCATAGTGATTTGTTCATCATCAGGATTTTTATCCGCTTTTCTCAATTCTTTCTCAATTTCGGGAGCTGTTTTCAACATGACATTATAATCAAATTGATCGGCTCTTTTGGAGAAATAACCACTATAAAACAATAAAGGATGATTGACTTTAAACCAAGCAATCCTCATAGCCATTAAAACATAAGCCGCAGCATGTGCTTTTGGAAAAAGGTATTTTATTTTGGTTAAAGATTTTAAATACCATTGCGGTATTTTAGCTTCTATGGGAGAAATTAATTTTTTCCATTCTTGGGGATGAGTATGAGGTTTGCCTTTGCGGACAAACTCCATGATATCAAAAGCTCGTAAAGAATCAACACCTTTTGCGATTAAAGTATTCATAATTTCATCACGACAAGCGATCACTTCGTCAAAAGAAATTTTTGTCTTTATATCTTCTTGGAAATCACCTTTACCCGCTAAAATGTCTTTCGCATTTTGAGTCCAAACATTGGTTCCGTGGGATAAACCTGATACTTTCACTAAAGTAGAGAAATTAAAAGTTTTTTTCTCTTTGTCATAAATATCTTTTAACATCGCGATAACAAAATTAGTACCAAATTCGGGCACAGCGATAGAGGTTTTATTCTTGTCTTTATTAGCGAATAATTCGTATACTTTAATATCATCTAACGGAATATCTTGATAACGATCAAACGGGAATAAAGAAGGATGTTTTTTCACATAATCCATGAAAAATTTAATTAACATTGGATCATCATGACCTAAAATATCCATTTTAAATAAATTGTTTTCAAAAGAATGGTAATCAAAATGAGTCGTTCTCCATTTGGATTCCGTATCATCAGCAGGATACTGAACTGGCGTAATTTCATAGATTTTATGCCCTTTGGGAACTACTACGATTCCTCCTGGGTGTTGACCTGTTGAACGTTTCACACCTTCAATCATCACAGACCTGCGGCTAATTTCTGAAACACGTATTTCCTCATCCAAACCTTTATCTTTAACAAAACCTTTTACATAACCATAAGCATTTCTTTTCGCTACCGTTTGGATGGTGCCGGCTCTAAAAACTTGTTCTTCCCCTAATAACTCTTTAATATAATCATGGGCTTTACTTTGATAATCTCCTGCAAAATTTAAATCGATATCTGGGGTTTTGTTACCTTCAAAACCTAAAAAGGTTTCAAAAGGAATATCTTGTCCGTTTTTACTAAAATTTACGTTACATTGAAAACATTTTTTATCCGGTAAATCATATCCAGAATAAGTATGTTCTAAAATATCATAATCATTAGGATCATCTTTTTTAACGTATTTTTTATATAAAGGGTTTTGTTTCTCTTCTTCGGTCATTTTTATCACGGTGTATTGACATTTGGGACAATTATAATGCGGCCTTAAAGGATTTACTTCCGTAATTTCTAACACATTAGCAATAATAGAAGAACCAATCGAACCACGAGAACCTACTGAATAACCATCTTCCATAGATTTTTTAACTAATAAATAAGATAAATAATAAATAGGAGTAATGCTTTGGTTAGCGTCTTTTTGGTTATCATCTCCTAAAATACTTTTCAACTCTTTATCAATTCTCTCTTGAATTAAAGGGTGCACTATTTTGCCATATGAAGCTTCAATACGAGTGGTAATTAAAACCTTCATTTCTTGCTTAATACTAGGAACTTTTAAATTTTGAGCGAAAGTATCATCTTGCAGAGAAAACAACTGTTGGGGGAAAATTTGAATTTTATCAATTTGTTGATTCAATAAATGCGGATTATTAATGACTAAATCTTTTCTCAATAATTCATCTTCAATAAAACTAAAAGCATCCAACATTTCTTGAGTGGTTAATAAATGGTTATCAGGTAAATTTTCAGAGCTAAATTTAGATAATTTATGTAAACCACCGCCAATTAATTTAGCGTTAATATACATTTCACGATAAATTTTTTCATAATGATGCAGGTAATGAACATCTCCTGTCGCGATAATTATTTTGCCTTGTTTTCTCGCTTCGTTAATGATTTTTAACAAAGTATTTTGCACGATAGACAGAGCGTCAATCTCCGGATCATCGCCGCCTAAGTCATAAATCACATGTTTATAAGCGTTTAGCGGTTGAACTTCGATATAATCATAAAAAGCGATCGCTTCTGCTAAATCTTGTTCACTCTTGTTTAAAGCTGTTTCAAAGACATTACTATCAAAACAACCGCTACCGACTAATAAATTTTCACGATGTTGGTTTAATTTAGATTTCAATAAACGGGGTTTTTTATAAAAATTTTGCGTTAAAGAATCACTAATTAAATAAAATAAATCTTGGTAACCGGTTTGGTTTTTCGCTAAAACATTAACATGATAAGATCTTTCAAACAAAGTATCAGCTGCCCCTTTTAAATCATAAAAAGTTAGTACTTTTTGTTCTTCTAATTTCTTCATCATTTCGATATAAACCAAAGCAGTAGTTTCGGAATCATATAAAGCTCTATGACTATGACCTTCTGAAGTTGGTTTAGCTTTAAAAACTTTTGCCAATCTTTTTAAAGAAAAAAACTTTAAAAATTGGTGGAAATATTTTTGCGATAAAGGCATAGTATCTATCACAGGTTGAGGTTCATAAGAAAGGCTTAATTTTTTTACATTTTCTAATAAGAAATCCATATCAAAAGAAGCGTTATGAGCGATTAAAGTATAGCCTTTAGCAAAATCTAAAAACTTCGGCAAAATCGCATCAATAGTGGGTTTTCCTTCTAAATCTTGGTTCGTAATTTGAGTAATTTCTTGAATTCTTGGGTTTAATTTAGTTTGCGGATCTACTAATTCATCAAACATTTCTTCTGTGATTTTGCCATTTTCAATCCTCACAGCCGATATTTCAATAATTTTATCTCTTATTTTAGAAAAACCGGTTGTTTCTAAATCAAAAACAAGGTATTTATGGTTTTTTAAGGTAAAATTAGGGAATTGGGGGTATTGTTCTTGGTTAGTGATATAAAGGGGTTTTTCCGCGATAAAATCGAATTCAGCCCCTAAAATAGGTTTTATTTTTTTACCACGCAGATGTTTTTCTATTTCTGGAAAAGCATAAACTCCGTTATGATCGGTAAAAGCAAGCGCTTCATGACCCCATTTTTCAGCTATATCAAGATAACCTTTCACACTCGTTACCGCGTCTAAATTAGACATTTTCGTATGGAGGTGAAATTCAATTCTTTTTTTATCTGGATAATCATCTTGTCTTTGGTACATCAAAGGCATATTATCTAGAACTTGATATTTAGGAGTCGCATTTTTAGGAGTAAAATTAAAATAGTATTCTTGGTTTTTAGCGTTAAAATCAACAAAAGTTTCTATTTCTACTAAAACACCTTCTTGAAAATCTTTTTTAATTTGAGTGTAAAAAGTGTTAGTTTTACCTTTATAACTTTGGTTGAAAAAACTTTTATATTCGATAGAATCTTGTTTGGTTTCGGGATCTACTAAAAAAAACTTAACTAAAACGCTTTGGTTATTTTTAATAGGTAATTCGGTCACTTGTTGCACATAACCTTTAACCCTAAATGCGGGATTATTTTGTTTAAAGGTTTTTAAAGCGCTGTTTTGAACCGGAATATCTTTAAAAGAAATTAAAGGCAACTCGTTATGATCCCATTGTTGCTGTCTTTTTTCAGCCATTACATCACCTTTATTGCGGAATTGGTAAAAACATTGGTGTTCTTCTTCAAATAATTTTTGTAAACTCGGCAGAAGATCCAGTTGAGTAAGAATATTTTTTAAATAAGGAGGAAAATCAAACTCACAAGTTTTCTTCTCTACATCAATCAAAGGTGTTTGATCCAAAATCTTATATATTTCGTTTTCCTGCTTTTGAGCGATAATATTAATTAAATTAATTTTAAATTTTTCTTCAGAAGTTAATTCGTCCTTATCCAGATTATTAAAACCACCTATAGTAGGATCTTTTAACTCTGATAGAGTTAAAAGATCTGGATATTCCGTTATAAATTCTAAATCTATGCCATAACGGTGGATAAAAAAAGTGTTTAATTCCTTTAAAATATCAGTTCGATGGAAATATTTTAAAAGAATCGGATTTAAGTGAAAGACGACTTTTTTCTCTTCCCAAGAGATAGTTGGCGTAGAATTGAAAAGATCTAAAAAAGACTCATTGGCTTCTGTTTTTTTCTTTTGCAAAATGTATTGGAATTGTTTTTCCCAGATTTTTTCGTCTTTTAAATAGTTAAAATGGTAGAATTCATAACATACATGACAAGAAATGTTTTTCACGACTTCTTCGGTATGAACTTTAATAAATTCTTGTAAATGTTTACGGAATTCATCTAAAAGCGCAGCTTCAGAAGGGAATTCGTCCGCGGCCACAAAAAAAGTCCAATTAATTTGGGACAAATCTACCAATACTTCTTGTAATTGAAATTGTTGTAATTCTGGTTTTTTTAATGTTTGGAGAAATTCTTCGAACTTATGAGACATTTTTTTACTCTTTTTAGTTTTAAATTTTAAAATCAGTGGAAATATAAAAAAGAAAAACACATGAATTTCATGTGAGCATAAGGAATAAATATTATTTTTTTGGTACTGATGATCGGACTTGAACCGATATGAGTTTAACCTCGTTTGATTTTGAGTCAAATGCGTCTGCCAATTTCGCCACACCAGCATACATTTTAATTATAACATAATTAAAA
>NZ_AKIL01000078.1 GCF_000309485.1 Milkweed yellows phytoplasma str. MW1 | reverse complement strand
AAAACAAAACATTTTATATAATTATTTTTTAAATATTTCTTTAAATTTTTTATTTACTTTAAAAACAGGAACATCTTGCGCAGGCACAGTTAAAACTTTTTCACTTTTAGGAACTTTACATTTTCTTTCCTTACGGTGTTTTAATTGAACAGTTCCTAATCCTGGAAGAATTATTTTTTCATTTTTATGTAACCCTTCTTCAATTGTTTCGTTTAAAGATAGTAAAAATTTTTCTACTTCTTTTTTAGTAACGCCTAATTTGTCGGTCATTACATTTAATAAATCTGATTTGGTCAATGGTAATCTCCTTTATATTATATTTTGTCTTTTATATTCGCAAATCTACTTGTATTTTAACAAAAAAATCTTTTATCAACTACAAAAAATAACATGGATTCATTTGTTTTAAAAATTGAAAATCTTATTTATGTTTATAATAATTTATTTTTTTCAACAACAACATGAATCTAACTTGATTCTAACACACAATTGCTCTTTATTAACACAAAATCATTTATTTTTGTTTTATTTTGTCTCTAATATCTTAGATAAAATATTTTTTAGGGGTTTTTTTTCAAAAACGACTTGATAAGCGCTTTGGATGATAGGCAAAGAAATGTTTTTCTCTATAGATAAGTCATAAAAAACTTTTAAATTGTTAGCTCCTTCAATAGTTTGAAAAGAATTAGCATAAATATCGTTTAAATCTATTCCTAAACGAATTTTTTTACCCGCTTGATAATTACGTGAATTTTCATTAAAAGCTGTCACAATAAAATCGCCTAAACTAGAAAGCCCTAAAACAATGTCGGTTTTCATGTCTAAAACTTCTAACACTTTTTTCATTTCTATAATGCCTAAACTGATAAAAGCCGCTTTAGCGTTAGTTTGAAAATCCTCATTATCTAAAATACCACTTACCAAAGATAAAGCATTTTTAAAAGCACTACATAATTCGGATCCCATAACATCATCAGAAGCATTAATTTTCAAATAATAAGAGTGAGAAAACATTTCCACTATTTCTTCGCTAAAAACTTTATCATCAGAAGAAGACAATAAAAAAGTTATTCGCCTTAAAATGACTTCTTCCGCATGTGAAGGGCCTAATAAAGAAGCATAATTTTTCAACTTATCAGGATCTATTTCCTCTTTAGTAATTTGAAAAATCATTTTATTACTATTAGTTTCAATCCCTTTAGAAGCGTTAATAAAACTTTTGGGTTTTTTCAAAAGAGGATTAATTTGTTGTAAAAAAGTTCTCATTTTTTGAGCAGGGATGCATAAAACAATGATATCTGCAAAATTCAACGCTTTTTCTAAATCAGTAGTAGCAACAATATTTTCCAAAGATAAATCAAAAATAGGATGTTGTTGATTGTTAATTTTATTAATATATGTTTCGTTATTATCATATATTAAGACTTGATGTTGGTTGTCGGTCAGAACTTGCCCTAAAGTAGAACCCCAAGCGCCGCCGCCCATAATAGTGATTTTTTTCATAACAAATCCATTTCTTTCTTTTTAAAAATCATTTTAATCGGTAATCCTCTTAATTCTAAGTGTAATCTCAATTGGTTGTTTAAATATCTTTTATAAGAAAAATGAATATAATCAGGATTATTAACTAAACAAACGAATTCCGGCGGTTTGGTCGACGTTTGTTTCAGAAAATAAAATTTAGCCTTTCCGCCTTTAAATAAAGCAGGAGGATTCATTTGAGTCGCTTCATGCAAAATATCGTTCAAAAGGGAAGTACTAAAAGATTGATGATAATTATAAAATATTTTTTCTAAAACAGGAAAAAAGGTATGAATTCTTTTTTTATTAAAAGCTGACGCATACACGATAGGAACATGATCCAAAAATTTAAATTCATTTTTGATTTTTTGATCAAATTTTTTCATATCTTTATCGTTATTTGCCACTAAATCCCATTTATTAACTACAATTATACAAGGTTTAGCATAGTTAAAAATTATAGCCGCAATATTACGGTCTTGATCAGAAATTTCTTGACTAGCGTCCAGAACAAAACAAACAATATCACTTCTTTCCAGAGCGCTTAAAGTTCTTAAAGAACTGTATTTTTCTTGTTTTTCATAAATTTTGCCTCTTTTTATTAAACCGGCAGTATCTACGATATGATATGTTTTACCGTTTTTTTGAAAAACAGTATCCACAGCGTCTGTAGTGGTTCCAGGAACATCAGAAACAATCATTCTTTCTTGCGCTAATAAAGCGTTAGTTAAGGTTGATTTCCCTACATTAGGTCGTCCTATCAAAGAAAACCTTAATTCTTCGCCATTAATTTTGACATCTGTTTTGCGAGGGTGATGAGCGATTACCTTATCTAATAATTCGCCAATACCAATACCATGATGAGTGCTAATTCCCACTACTTCATTAAAACCTAAAGAATAAAAATCATAAACATTTTCGATAAAATTCATATTATCGATTTTATTGACTGCTATGATAATAGGAATATTTTTTTTATAAAGCAATTTAGCGATATCTAAATCTTCTTGAATCAATCTAGTATGACCGTCGGTCACAAAAATAATTAAATGGGCCTCATTAATAGCCAATTCTGCTTGATGTTTAATTTGTTCTTTAATAGAGACATTTTCAATTTCAATTCCTCCAGTATCAATCAAAGAAAAACTTTGGTTTAACCAGGTAGCTTTAGAATAAATACGATCTTTGGTCGTCCCTGCTTTTTCATAAACAATTGATATTCTTTCATTTAAAATACGATTGAATAAACTCGATTTGCCTACATTAGGGCGCCCTATAATAGCTACTTTAAAATTCATAATTTTTCCATTATTTTATCTTCTATAAATTGCACCACTTCATCAATAGACATATCAGTCGTATCTAATAATAAAGCATCTTCAGCTTTTTTTAGAGGAGCTAATTCTCTTTCTATATCTTGTTTATCTCTCGCTTCGATACTTTCCACAATACTTTCTAAAGAAATATTTTTTTGTTTTTTAGCGAACAATTCTTTTTGTTTTCTAAGAGCTCTCATTTGTGCAGAAGCTGTTAAAAAAATTTTTAAATTAGCTTTGGGCATCACAACAGTTCCAATGTCTCTTCCGTCCATAATAATAAAAGGGTGTTGTTGAATTAATTTTTGTTGTAAATTAAAAATTTTCTTTCTTACTACAGCTAAAGAAGAAATAAAAGAAATTGCTTTTTCTATTTCTTTATCTTTTAAACAAGCGGTTAAATCTTCATTATTCAAATAAAAGATATTGTCAGTTAATTTAATATGAGCTTCTTCTAACCTTTTAGCTAAGTTTTTTTGGTCGTCTGGAGTTTTATAAGGTACTTTATTCTTTAAAACATAATAAGTCAAAATACGGAATAAAATACCTGTATTTAAATAAAACCATCCAAATTTATCCGATAATAATTGACTGATAGTACTTTTACCTGAACCAGCTGGCCCATCAATAGCTAATTTAAAACTTAACATATTATAACATTCTCCGCGTTTTTGATTCTCTTTCTTTGAGTTGATGAATTGTGGAAATATTCGCCCCAATATGATATTGAGATATCTTTCTTTTTTTATTTCCAAATTTATTCTAACATTATTTACTCGTGTCTCGAGAGACGTATTGTCCTGTTTCTGTATTCACAATAATTGTTTCATCTTGAGCGATAAAAATAGGCACTTTAACCGTTAAACCTGTTTCTAAAACAGCATCTTTATAAGTGGTAGTTTTTTTAGTAGTATCACCAACCACTCCAGGATCCGTTTGCACTACTTTTAAAGATATTTTGTCTGGCAAAGAAACGCCTAAAATTTCTTTCTCATCGTAAAAAACCACTTCCACTACCATTTCTTCAACTAAATATTTAACTGCACCTTTTAGGATTTTTTGCGGTATTTCAATTTGTTCATAAGTCGTTTCATCAATAAAAACGTATTTTTCATAAGAAATATAAGAAAATTTTAATTTTCTTTTGTCAATTAAAGCTGTTTCTACTTTGATGCCAGAATTAAAAGTATGTTCGATAATTCCGCCTGTTCTCAAGTTTTTGAGTTTACTTCGTACAAAAGCCGCTCCTTTGCCTGGTTTAACATGTAAAAACTCAATAACTTGGTAAATATGATTATTGAATTTAATGGTTTGACCTGTTTTAAAATCGTTTGTACTAATCATCATTTTAGTTGGATTCCTTTTTTAAAAATTTTTCAATTATATTAATGGCTTGGTTTTCTAAATCATCTGATAAAGCATCTATTGCAAATAAAGGTTTTATTTGGTTTTTAAACCATGTTTTTTGTCTTTTAGCGTATTTAAAAGTTTTAGAAATAATTAAACGTTTAACTTCTTCTAAAGTGATTCTATCTTCTAAAAACAATTTTATTTCCCGATATCCGATAATATTGAAATTAGCTCGAGGATAATCTTTAATTAAAATTTTGACTTCTTCAATAAAACCTTTTTCTAACATCTGTTCTAACCTTAAAATGATTCTTTGTTTTAAAATCTTGCGATCGATATCTAAATAAATCACTAAAAAATCAAAAAGAGGCGTGTTTTTGCCTTGTTTCTCAGATCTTAATTTGCTTTGGTTTAAATGTTGATAAGCACTGATAATGCGGTGAGGATTATTCTCATCTAAAACCAAATGAGGATCTTTTTCTTTCACTGCTTGAAGTAGTTGCTTAATATCGTTCTTTTCGTCTAAATAATTTTTAGGTAAAGCTTTTCCTTCAAATTCATAATCAAAAAGAGCGGCTTTAATATATAAACCACTTCCTCCCACTAAAAAAGGAACATCAATTTGAGGAATAATTTTTCTGACATCTTTTTGAAAGTCATAAATATTATAATAATCTTTAGGTGAAATAACGTTTAACAAATGATGTTTAATGTTATTTTGTTCTTCTAAAGTGACTTTAGCTGAACCAATATCAAATTTTTGATAAATTTGCACTGAATCAGCGTTAATTATTTCACCTTGAAAATGTTGAGCTAATTTGATTGAAAGAGCGGTCTTTCCTGATGTGGTCGGACCTGCAATAACTATAATTTTTTTCACATTCTTTTCCGATTTCTTTTGGAATGAGGTTTAAATAGACAGTAATTTTTTTATTCGCTATATTTAATTTTAGTAATTTTTCTCTCTTTGCCAAAGGTCAATAAAACTCCATTTAATTGTCTTTTCCCTTCAGCGTTTTTTTGTTTCATTTTGTTTTTAGTATTTAAAAAATTATTAATAATAATGTTTTTATCTTGACCGATGACGCCATCTAAAGGACCTGTCATGCCTACATCAGATATATAAAGCGTTTTTTTAGGCAAAATACGATCATCATTCGTTTGGACGTGAGTATGAGTTCCCACTATAGCATCGATTCTTCCATCAAAATAATGAGCTAAAGCGATTTTTTCACTAGTAGCTTGAGCATGAAAATCCAATAAAGAATAATCATATTGGTCACGATATTCGTGTAAAATTTTATCTACTTCTGTAAAAGGGGAAGATAAAGAGTCGTTATTCATAAAAACTCTTCCTAAAGCGTTTATTATCAATACCTTTTTATTTTGATATTTAACTATTTTATGACCACTTCCTGCTTTCTTGCTTTCATCATTAACCGGACACGAATAACGTTAGAATGATCAATAAAATTTTCTAAAGAATTGTGCTTCCAAGTATGATTTCCCATAGTCATTAAATTAACTCCAGAAAGAGTTAAATTTTGGTAATTTTCATAATTTAAACCTTGTCCATCGGCTACATTTTCGGCATTAACAATGACCATTTCTGCATTATATTTTTTTTTTAAGAGATTGATTTTTTCCATTAAATAATCAACACCTGATTTTCCACAAATGTCTCCGACAAAAAGAATGTTCATCGTTTGCTCCTTTGTTTTATTTTTCCTCATTTGTTGAATGTTGAATTAATAAAATTAACCAAATAATAATTTAAAATAACTTTGTTAACTGTTAACATCAAAAACTTCGGTCACTCTAAATTCTCTGATAACTGTTATTTTAATACTTCCATTGTAATTGATGTTTTTTTTAATTTGCTGTTTAATTTGTTCGGCTATCAAAAAAGTTGCTAAATCATCAATATCTTCTGGCTTAACAATTACTCTTATTTCTCTACCTGATCTAATAGCGTAAGATTTCTCAACTCCTTTAATGTTATCGGCTATTTCTTCTAATTGAGTTATCCTTTGGATATAATTTTCGATTGATTCTCTACGTGCTCCAGGGCGAGAAGAACTAATTGCATCAGCAATAGCCACTAAAGCAGCTATAACAGTTTTTGGTTCTTCGTCTTCATGATGAGATGCTATAGCATCTATTACTTCTTCAGGCTCTTGAAATTTAGTCGCTAAATCCACACCAATTTTAACATGACTGCCTTCTATTTCGTAATCTAGGGCTTTTCCTATATCATGCAAAAGACCGGCTCTTCTGGCAATATTTTGGTTTTCGCCTATTTCAGCGGCTAATTTGCCAGCTATAAAAGCTACTTCCACAGAATGTCTTAAAACATTTTGCCCATAACTAGTTCTAAAATTTAATTTACCTAACAATTGGACTAAATCATTATGAATAAAACCTATTTTAGTTTCTAAAACAGCTTCTTCGCCTATTTCTTGTATAAAATTATCTACTTCCAAATTCATTTTATTAAAAGTTTTTTCAATGCTCGCTGGAGTGATTCTACCATCTACGATTAAACTTTCTAAAGTTCTTCTCGCTATTTCTCTTCTAATAGAATCAAAAGAACTTAAAATAACTGTGTTAGGAACATCATCTATAATTAGATCAACTCCTGTGATAATTTCAAAAGATTTAATGTTTCTACCTTCTTTACCAATAATACGACCTTTTAAATCATTATTTTCAAAATAAATGATATCTACATTATGTTCCGAAGAAATATCTCGAGATAAAGTTTGCATTGCGAAAACTAATAAATTAGTGGCTTGTTTTTTAACTTTAAATTTCAACTCTTCTTCTTTTTCTTTAATTAAAAACATCATATCTTGCGCAACTAATGTTCTTGCCTCTTCCATTAAAATTTCTTGAGCTTTAACTTGAGTTAAAGAAGCTATTTCTTCTAATTTTGATTGTTGTTGGTTAATAATTTGTTGGATCTTGCTTTGAAGGCGTTCCATTTCTTTTTTTTGCTTATTGATATTGTGTTCTTTAAAAAACAATAATTCCTCTTTCTCATTTAAATATTTAGTTCGAGAAGCCAACAAGTCTTCTTTATAAATTATTTTTTCCTCTAAATTAACGATTATTTTTCTTCTTTGATTTAAATCATATTCTGTTTCTTTTTTTAATAAATAAATTTCTTTTTTAGCTTCTGATAAGACATCTTGCGCTAATATTTGAGAATTTATTATTTTATCTTTGATTTTTTTATTGGTGTTTTGAAGCATTTTTTGAATTTTAAACCGATAATGAAAAAAATAATAATAAACTCCCGCAGTTAATAAGATTAAGAGCAGAACAACCAAAGCAAGGAACCATAAATTTGTTCCTGGTAACATTTTAATTGTATGCCTTCCCTTTTTTACATATGTGTGTTTTTTTATTTTTATTCTTGAAAATGAAAATAATTTTTTTATCAAACAAAAATAACTTATCCTTATTATAAACCATTATTTAGAATT
>NZ_AKIL01000079.1 GCF_000309485.1 Milkweed yellows phytoplasma str. MW1 | reverse complement strand
AAATATTATTTTTTATTTTTATATAAATGAAATAACAATGATCAATTTAAGAAATACTAGAATAATTAGCATTTCTTTTAAAGGTTTTTTGATTTAAAAAACCTTTAAAATTCTTGTCTTGTGAATTAAACAAGACCGCAAAAGACCAAAAGGAGGTTATCATCATGAATAAATATGAAGTAATGTATATTTTACAACCTAATTTAGAAGAACAAAATGTAAAAAAAATTATTGATAACGTTAATGGTGTTTTTACAAAAGAGGGCAAAGTTACAGAATTGAAAGAAATGGGATTAAAAGAGTTAGCTTATCCTATTCAAAAATTCAACAAAGGTTATTATGTTTGGTTATTAGCTGATGCTAAAAGCACAGTTGTAGCTGAATTTACTCGTATAGCTAATATATCTGAAGAAATAATGAGATATATGGCAATTAAATTAGAGGATAATAATTAAAATGATTAATAGAGTAGTTTTAGTAGGTAGAATTACAAAAGATCCAGAATTACGTTTTATTAACGGTGATATTCCTTTAGTGCGCTTTAATTTAGCAGTTAATAGGACTTTTACTAACTCTGAAGGTGTTAGAGAAACTGATTTTATTCGTTGTGTTGTTTGGAATAAACAAGCAGAAAATTTAGCTAAATATATTAATAAAGGTGCTTTAATCGGTATTGAAGGTAAAATTAAAACTAGCGTTTTTGACAACGGCACAGATAAAAAACAATTCACAACAGAAATTCAATGCGATTCTATTCATTTTTTAGAATCTAGAAAAAACAAAGATAATCACAGTAATGATTCCCAGAATTCAGCAGCAGAAGATTTTAATATTAATGAAGATGATGGATTCCCTTTTTAATTTAACTAAATAACGATAATATAAGGAAGTGTTAAAAGATTATGAAATCAAGTAAAAAGAAATTTTTTAAAAAACGTCGTAAAGTATGTTACTTTACTCAAAACAAAGTGACTAGAATCGATTTTAAAGATGTAGAATTATTAAGTAAATTTGTCACTAATAGAGGCAAAATTTTACCCAGCAGAACTACTGGAACATCTGCTCAATGGCAAAGACGTTTAGCAATAGCTATCAAAAGAGCTCGTCACATGGCTTTAATGCCTTTTGTAATACAATAATCATAAAAAAAATAAAACAAGTTAATAATGCTTGTTTTATTTTTTATATTGAGAATTTATTATTTTTCAAAATAAAATTTATGATAGAAAAGTGAGTTTACAAAAAATTATGTTCAAATCATTGAGAAAAAAAAATCTCAATTATAAAAAATACTTCTTAATTATTATTTTAATTTCTGTATTCGTTATTTTAGCTATTTATGATTATAATAACATTAAAGACATAATGGATAATCCTAAAAAACAATTCGAAGAAATAAAAAGCAATATTTTGAAGTTATTTTTTAGCCTTTTGGGTCAAATAATATTTTTATTCGTCCTTTTTAGCATTTATTTTAATTTTAAAAATCATTTAAAAATTAAAAAATTACAAAACAGACTTTCCTTATGGTCCAAACTATCTTATTTTGTCAATCAAATCGGTGAAGAAGTTTTTAATGAATTGCCGATAGGCATTATAGTGATTGATTCTTTTTCTAATGAGATGCAATGGATTAATCCTTACGCTGATAAAATCTTTAAAAAACCTACTATCAATACTCCTTTACAAAATTTACACCCCAAAATGAAAGAATTATTAAATTCCAACCAAACACAAACTATTTTAACTATTGGTAAGGAAATTTTTGATTGTTTATACAATAAAGAATTTAATCTTTTTTATTTGTTTAATGTTACAGAAAGAGAGAAAATTAAAAGTCTTTATCGCCAAAAAACACCTGTTTTAGTTTTTTTATCTTTTGATAATATAGAAGATTCTTTAAAAAATTGGGACTTTTCTGAACAATCTCAAATCAAAGCAGAATATTTAAGTGTTTTATCTGACTTTGTAGAATTATATGAAGGTTATTTAAAGCAATTATCAGATGATAAATTTTTATTATTATTAAACCGTCAACAATTAGAAAATATCATGAGTGATAAATTTTCTATCTTAAAAACGATTCGTGATATTTCTAATAAATATAAATTAAAAATCACTCTTTCTATGGGTGTAGCTTGTTATAATTTACCTTATAATAGATTAGCTTCTTACGCTCAAAGCGCGATTGAATTAGCACAAAAAAGAGGCGGAGACCAAGTAGTTGTTAATATTGAAAACCAAAAAATTCAATATTTCGGCGCGACCCAATCTTCTTTAAGTACTAATTCCAAAGTGTCTGCTAGAGTGAACTCAGAAATTATCAGAGATCTTTTAGAACAAAATAATAATTGTTTTTTTCTGAGTCATATTAATCCTGATCTAGATTCTTTGGGTTCAATGATTGCTTTTTATAAAATAGCTTTATCTATTAATGATAATTACGAACATTATATTATTTTAGACGAAGAAAAGATGGATCAAAATTTTAAAATTATTTATCAAAACTTATTAAAAGAAGAACCGGAATTATCTAAACATATTATCGCTACCGCCAAAGCTAAAAATATCATTAATAAAAATTCTTTATTAGTTATTTTAGATACGCAAAACAAAGAAATCGTTAATAGTCCAGAATTATTGGATTTAACACCTAATACGATAATTATTGATCATCATAGATCTTCTGATGAAATCATCGTTAACACTTTTGCTTATATAGATTCTTCCTCTTCTTCCACTGTAGAGATGTTAATTGAATTAATCTATTTTTTAAACCAAAAAATAGATATTACTCCTTTTGAAGCTAGTGTTATGTATGGTGGAATGGTAATAGATACTAATTATTTTACTTATCGTACTAATTCAAGAACTTTAGAAGCCGCTTCACAATTAATTTCTATGGGAGCAGAAAGCGATAAAGTAAAATTTTGGTTTAGACAAGAATTTTCTAAAATATTAAAAATGAACCAATTAATTTCTAATATGGAAATTTATATGGATAGATTCGCTATTGTTAAAAGTAATGAAATAGTAGAAAATCGTTCCTTTTTAGCGAAAGTAGCTGAAAATATTTTAAATATTCAAAATATTGAGGCAGCTTTTGTTGTTGGTCGTTTGCAAGAAAAAGAAATAGGTATTAGCGCTAGATCTTATAACAATGTTAACGTTCAAATCATTATGGAACAAATGGGCGGCGGTGGTCATATGAATAGTGCAGCAACTCAAATAAAAGAAAGCAATATTGATATCATTGTAGGAAAATTAAAAAATATATTAGCGTTAGAATATAAAGAAGGGGCTAAAAATATGAAAGTAATTTTATTAGAAGATATTAAAAATAAGGGTAATACAAATGACATTATCGAAGTTACCCTAGGTTATGGTAATTTTTTAATTAAAGAAAAAAAGGCTCTTTTAGCTAATGATAAAAACATTAAACAAATAGAAAAAGACAAACAACTAAAAGAACAACAAGATTTGGAACATACTGCTTTAATGAATAAATTAAAAAAAGATATTGATAATAAACAAATTAATTTAAAAATTACTGTTGGTCAAAAAGGAAAAATGTACGGAAAAATCACTATGAAACAAATAGTGGATGAATTTTTAAAAGAATTCAATATTTTAATTAACAAGAAAAAAATTGTTTTAGACAGCGAAATCAATTCTTTAGGAATCTACAAAGCTTCAGTAGTTTTGAAAAAAGATATAACGGCGTCCTTTATTATTAATGTAGTGGAAAATAAAAATGAATGAAAATATAAAACTTCCTTATCATTTAGAAGCAGAACAAGCTATTTTAGGCATTATTTTTTTAGAATCTAGCCAAATAGTTAATGTAGTTGATCGTTTAGAACCAGAAGAATTTTTTAATATTAATCATCAATTTATTTTTATGGCGATGATAGAATTATACCAAAAATCTCAACAAATTGATTTTTATACCGTTTCACTTACATTAAAAAACAAAAACCAAAAAATAGAAGGTAACACGAATTATTTAATTAAATTAACTAATATGATTCCTTCTATAAATCATCTAGATACTTATATTGATTTGGTCCATGAAGCTGCTTTAAAACGAAACATTATTAAAACAGCTTCTGCTATCATTCACGAAGGACTTAGCAATCCTGATCTTCATAATGAAGAGTTTTTAAATAGTGTGGAAGAAAAATTCTTTCAAATTTCTAAAAATAAAAAAAGTAATAAATTTATCCTCCTAAAAGATCTATTAAGAGAAGTGAGAAAGCTCACTATTGAAAATAAAAGGAATAATAATATTATCGGTTTAAAAACTGGTTATGCCGGTTTAGACGAAATTACTTTAGGTTTAAAACCAGAAGAATTAATCATTTTAGCAGCTAGACCTTCCATGGGTAAAAGTAGTTTAATGATGAATATAGCGGTTAATATTGCTCAAGAAAATAAAAACGGCAAAGCTTCTGTGGCTATTTTCAGTTTAGAGATGTCTAACGAACAATTAGGTTCTAGAATGATAAGCACTAAAAGCCAAATCTCTCATAAAAACATTCAATTAGGAATATTAAATCAACAACAATTACAACAAGTTAATTATTCAATCGAAACATTACAAGATTTAAATTTATATTTCGATGATTCAGCAGCAGCTAATATTTTAGATATTAGGTCTCAATGTAGACAATTAAAAAAACAAGATAAATTGGATATAGTTATTATCGATTACTTGCAATTAATCAGAAAAGCTAATAAAACTAATAGTCAAGGTTTTTTCAACCGTCAAGAAGAGGTTTCTGATATTTCTAAGAGTTTAAAGGAAATGGCTAGAGAATTAAAAATACCGGTTTTAGCTTTATCACAACTTTCCCGAGAAGTAGAAAAAAGAGAAGATAAAAGGCCTATTTTATCTGATTTAAGAGATTCTGGTAGCATTGAACAAGACGCTGATATTGTGATGTTTTTATATCGAAAACATTATTATAACAAAGACAGAAAAGACGTTCCTTTAGTTGATTTAGGCCATACTGAATTAATTATTTCTAAAAACCGTCAAGGAGCGACTGGTACAAAACATTTTAATTTAAATTTAGATTATCTTTTATTTAAAGAAATTGATATAATACCAGAATAATTTTTCTAAATTAACAAAGCACCATCAATAGATATTTTTTTATAAAAGAAATAATTCTAGCAAGGAGAAGAAAATGTTTGATAAATTAAATTTAATAAAAGAAAATTATTTAAATTTACAAAAAAAAATATCAGATAATTTAGAAAATTTAAAAAACGTTGAACTTTTAAAACAATATCATAAATTACAAATAATTGTTTTTGTTTATGATCAATATTTAAATTTAGAAGAAGAATTAAAAAAAACTAAACAAATCATCAAAAAAGAAGAACCAAAAGATAACGAATTAATTATTTTAGCTAAAGCAGAAAAAGAAGAATTAAAACAACAAATTCAAAATAAACTCCGAGAATTAAAAAAATTATTGTTACCACAAGATGAAGATGACGAAAAAAACGTTATTATGGAAATTAAAGGTGGAATTGGCGGTAGAGAAGCCAACCTTTTTGCTTCAGATTTGTTTCGTACTTATATGAAATACGCGGAAAATAAAAAATGGAAAACAGAAATCATTAATTTCACCCAAACTTTAAAAAACGGAATTAGTTCAGTAGAATTAATGATTTCTGGTAAAAATATTTATTCCTTTTTAAAATATGAATCAGGCGTTCATAGAGTTCAAAGAGTGCCCGAAACAGAAAGTCAAGGAAGAACACATACTTCAACCGTGAAAGTATTAGTGATTCCTGAAACTAAAAATATTGAATTAGATATTAATTGGAACGATATTAGAGTAGATACTTATAATTCTAGTGGTCCAGGCGGTCAATCAGTTAATACCACTAAATCAGCTGTTAGATTGACTCACTTGCCTACAGGTCTAAGTGTTGCTTCTCAAACAGCTAAAAGTCAACACGAAAATAAAGATAAAGCTTTTCAATTATTAAAAAATAGAATTTTTTATCAAATGAAATCTCAACAAGAAAAAGATAAAAATGATGTTAAAAAGAATTTAATCGGTAAAGGCGAAAGGAGTGAAAAAATCAGAACTTATGATTATTCAAGCAATAGAGTAACAGATCATAGAATAGGTTTAACACTTCAAAAACTAGATTTATTTATGGAAGGTAAAATAGATTTAGTCATCAAACCTTTAATTGATGAAATGGAAAAACAAAAATTAAAAGAAGAATTTTCAAAAAATGAATAAAAAAAATAAAATTATTATTTTTCCTACTGATACTGTTTATGGTATAGGAGCTAAAATCAATGATACAGAAAGTTTAAAAAAGATTTATCAAATTAAAAAAAGAGATCTTAATAAGCCAATAGCTATTTTATTTTATTCGTTAGAACAAGTTAAAAATATAGCTATTATAGATCTCAAAATTATCAAAATAAGTCTTTTTTTTTGGCCAGGAGCTCTTACTTTAATCGTGAATGCTACTCCTTCTTTTTATCAATTAACTAAAGAAAAAAAATTAGGAATTAGAATTCCTAATCATAAATTGGCTTTAAAAATATTAAAAGATGAAGGACCTTTAAGAGTAACTTCTGTCAACGACAGCGGCCAACCACCTTTAAATAATTTTGAAGAAATAGTTAATAAATATAAAAATCAAGTAGATTATATTTACCCTAATAAACAAACAAATTCTAATGTTTCTTCCACAGTTATTGATACAACTACTCCTTCTTGGGAAGTTATTAGAAAAGGCGATGTTTCGTTAGAGATGATTAAACAAGCCCTTATATAAAGATTTTTTTCATAAAAAACATTTCTAAATGAATTTTAGGATCTAAAACTCCTTTTTTAATTTGATAAGATAAATCTAATAAAGATAAAAATAAATTAGTTATTTTTTCTTTGTTTAAAGTTTGACTTTCTTTCGTTAAATAATATATTTTAGCAGGAGGGAAGTTTAAAATAAAAGCTATTTCTTTTTGGCTTTTTTTTTTATTTATTAAAGTTTTAACAATAATAAGTTCTTGTAGTTTTTTCAAAATTTGATGAATAATTAAAAAAACATCTGTTTTTTGTTTCATCATTTCTTTAAAAATTAAAAAACCATCAATAGGGTTTTTAATATCGATAATAGAATAAATTAAAGAAAAAATATTTTGTTCTTCTTCAGAGTAAACTAATTTATCTATTAATTTCATATCAAAAATAACTCTATCCGAATGATGATATAACTTAATTTTTTTAATTTCTTCATTTAATAAGAATAAATTACCGTTAGTTTTTTGAATTAATTGGGGGATTATTTTTTTTTCTATAAAAAAATTATCTTTTTTAAACAGATCTGAAACATATGAAATTAAATCTTTTTCAGAAAGATTAATAACTTTTTCTTCGTTAAATATTTTATTTATTTTGTTTCTAATATGAACAGGGAAATTATCTTTTTCCGCAGTAATATACATAATAATATTAGGATTAGGTTTTTCAATATAATCAAGCCAAAAAGAGATATCTTTTTGAAGAAATAATAAAGAAATATTTTCAATAAAAATAATTTTTTTATTGAAAAAAAAAGAATTCGTAAATAATTCTTGTTTTAATTTTTCGATCACTTGTAAACAATTATCGCTTTCTATTTTATAATTAATAAATTGATAATTATTCTTTTGACAATCTTTTTTTAAAGAATCTTTTTTTTGCTCTAAAAAAAATAATTGTGAATAAAATAATAAATTTAAAGAATGCATTTTCCCTTTAAAATCCTTTTATAAATTTTTTTAATCCAAGTTATTCTTCTTTTTAGTCTTTTTAACTGGGGGAATTTTTTTTATCTTTTTAGCTCGAGGATGAAATTGAAAATAAACCTCTTTTAAACGTTTTTGACTGATGTGAGTATAAATTTGAGTAGTAGAAATATCTTCATGACCTAAAATGTTTTGTAAAGTTCTCAAATCTATACCATTTTCTAACAAATGAGTAGCGAAAGAGTGTCTCAAGGTATGAGGAGAAGATTTAGATGATAACCCTACTAATTTGATAATCTTTTTGAATATTTTATAACATCCTTGCCTCGATAAAAGTTCACCTTTATTATTTAAAAAAACTAAATTACTTTTTTTATCTTTTAATAAAAATTTACGTGAAAGATCCAAATATTCTTTAATTATGTTTGAAGAATATTTGGAAATAGGAACAACCCTTTCTTTGGAGCCTTTTCCTAAAATAATAATTTGTGATTGTTTAAAATCTAGATTATCTAAAGTCAAATTTAACAGTTCGGTTATTCTCAAACCTGAACCATACATCAATTCAAAAATAGCTTTATTTCTTATTTCGATAATAGAATCATTTTTATTGACTTGTTCTAAAAAGGAAAACACCTCTTCCTTAGATAAAACTACCGGTAAGGTTTTATCTATTTTAGGCATTTTAAACATTAAAGAAATATCATAATCTATTTTTTTTTCTAATAATAAAAAATGATGAAATTTTTTAATAACTATAATTTTTCTCGCTAAAGTTTTACTCCCTATGCGTTTATTATTGGCCATATGAAACAAAAACAAAGAAACATGTTCTTTATTAATTTCTTTAAAATCTTTCAATTTTAATTCATTTTCTATAAAAATTAAATATTGTTTAACATCGGTTAGATAAGATTTAACCGTATTAAAAGATAAAATAATTTCATCCGAAAGATATAATTCAAATTCTTTTAAAATATATTTCATTTTTAAATCATTTTCTTTCTTTAAAAATAAATTATTTAAAATTGATTTTTCATTTCTTTTTTAGGTTTAGTTTTTTTAATGGCTAAATATATAAAAAAAGTATTTAAAGGTATTTTAACTAAATTAGTTAAAACAATAGATTCCCATTGGAATTTTCCAGTACTAAAATAAATTAATAAAGTGGAGATAATAGCAATCAAATAATTCAAAATACAAGTGATTACAGTTATATCTTTTTTCTTATAAATGTTTAAATACTTGGAAATAATATCTATTCCACCACTAGAACTGCCTTTTCCAATAAGAATGCCGTAAGTAAGTCCTCCTACGATGGCAACGATCATAACTCTCAATAAAGAAAGACCAAAACCGCTATCTTCTGGGAAACGACCAAAAAAATTTTTAAGTCCCAAACAATTTAGATCATTAATTAAATAAGTTAATGTTAGTATAAAAAATAAAATAAAAAAACTATTTAAAAGAGTGGTAATGCTAAATTTACGATCTAATTTCGGAAAAGAAATTAAAATTAATAAAATTCCGTTCACAATTCCATAAAAAGAAGTTGCAAAAAAACCAATAAATAAAGGATTTTCAATTTGGAAAATACTTTTTAAAACTTTAGCAATAGCATCGCCAATACCGTGAACTCCTGTTGCATATAAATTAATGTTATAATTACCACTGCTAAAAACAACATCTAATAAAGAATAAATAAAAGATAATGTCAAAAACAATGTAAAATTTTTTATATTAATAATTTTTGTTTCTTCTAAGCGCATGCCTGAGTTGCTCATATATGTAGCAGATCGGAAGAGCGTCGTGTAGGGA
>NZ_AKIL01000080.1 GCF_000309485.1 Milkweed yellows phytoplasma str. MW1 | reverse complement strand
TATCTGTATATAATAAAAATAAAAGAGGTTCAGGATGTTTGCGGAAATTATTATAGATGTGGAAAGCACTTCTTTAAATCAATGTTTTGATTATGTTATACCTGCAGAATTAGAACCTTTAGTTAAAAAAGGTATGAGAGTGATTGTTTCTTTTGGTAAGCAAAATACACATCGTTTAGGTTATATTGTTAATATTAAATCCGCTAGCAAATTCGCGAAAAAACCCATTATTGAATTATTGGATAAAACTCCTTTTTTCGATGAAGAAATGTTTTTATTGGCTGATGAAATTTTAAAAATTCCTTTTACACTTAAATCTTCTGTTTATAGAACTATTTTTCCGAAAAGCCTTTTAGTTCCTTATGTTAAAAAAATAATTGTTCTTCAAGAAGAATTAATTCCTTCTGAAATTAAAACTTATTTAGAAAAAAATAAATGGCTTTTAAAGGTAGACAAAGAATCTTTAAACAAGGAGTTGCAAAAATTAAAAAACCAAAAAATAATTGATATTATCACTATGACTAAAGATGATTTAAAAGAATTATCTTACGAAAATATGATGAAAAAAATTGTTCTTAAAAAAAAATCCTCTATTATAGAGGAAAAAAAAATTTTTTCAGAAGAACTAGTTAATAAAGAAATTTTTTTAACTTCTCAACAAAAAGCTGTTTTTGATAAAATCAATTTATTTCGTCATCAAACTTATTTATTATATTATAACAATGATTTAGATAAAACTCGCCTTTATTTAAAATTAATAGAACAAAATTTAGCCAATCAAAAACAAATCCTTCTATTGGTTCCGGAAATTATTTTAATTAAACAATTGGTGGCTCAAATTAAAACTTTTTTTCCTCATTTGCCGATATCCGTTTTAAACGGAGAAATGACTCATTTAGAAAATTTAAAACAAAATCAAGCCATTAAAGAGCAAAAAATTAATTTAGTGATTGGTACTAGGATGGCTATTTTTTCTCCTCTTAATAATTTAGGAACTATCATTATTGACCAAGAACATGACGAATCTTTATTAGAAAAAGAAAAAATACCCAATTATGATTCTAAAGAATTGGCTCATATTAGAAGCCTTTACCACAATATCCCCTTAATTTTAAGTAGCTCTACCCCTTCTTTAGAAAGTTATTATCGTTTTAAAAAGAAACAATATGAATTGTTAGTTTTAAAATTAAATGATAAAGCTAAAACGATGAAACTCATTGATATGAGGGAAGAATTGAAAAAAGGGAATTTATCTCCTTTATCTACAGAATTAACTCAAGCTTTAGAACAAAATATTGAAAATAATCGTAAAAATATTTTATTTATTAATTCAAAAGGTTTTTCTCCTTTTGTTTTGTGTCGTTTTTGTAGTTATGTTCCTAAATGTGTTAAATGTCAACAAAGTTTAACTTTTTTTCGTTCTAAAAACATTTTAAAATGTAGTTTTTGCGGATATAGTGACAAATTTACTTCTAAATGTCCGTCTTGTGCAGAAATAGCTATGAAAAAAGTTAGTTTAGGCATTGAATATGTGGAAGATTTTTTACAAGATAAATTTCCGCACAGTAAAATAGTGAGAATGGATTCAGAAACTATTACTAATGTCAAAAAATATGAAAAAATATTAAACGATTTTAAAAAAGATAAAATAGATATTTTATTAGGAACTCAAATTATTGCTAAAAATTTCAATTTTTCTAATGTCGCTTTAGTGGGCGTCATTATGGCAGATATCTTATTAAATATTCCTCATTTTAAAGCTTCAGAAAAAACTTTTCAATTATTAACTCATATAGCCAAACACGCTCAAAAAGAACAAGTTATGGTACAAAGTTACGATACTCAACATTACGCTATTACGAGTGCTGTGAACTATAATATCAATTATTTTTTAAAAACCAATTTACAAGAAAGAAAGACTTCCCAAAATCCGCCTTTCGTTTGTGTTAGTAAAATAATGATAGCTCATAGGTTTATTAACAATGTGTTAAATATTGCTCATAATTTAAAAAAAATTTTAGAAAACAATTTTTATCATAAAATAAAAGTTTTAGGCCCCTCTATTCCCTTAATTCCTAAAAAAAACAACTTATATCGCGTTTTATTAACTATCAAATATAACGATTGGCCTTTAAATTTAGATTTTATTATTCAAAATCATTTACAAAAAGATGCTTTATTGTTGTTCGATCGTTTTGCTAATATTATTTAATTATCATCAATAAAAAAAGACTTTTTTATGGGTCTTTTTTTGTATATTTTTAAAAGAATAAGGTTTGATGTTATTTTATGCTTTTGACTGTTCCATCTTTTTTGTAATAAGTAGTTTTGATTTCTGCACCTTTTAAAGAGTTATATTCTTTTATGGAGTAGATGGAACAACCATCGGAATTAGAAGATATGTATTTTTTTCTTTCTCTGTTTTATGATTGTATAAAGTTTCCTAAAGTATCGATTCTTTGTAATAATGAGTTGCTTTTTCACAGTTTCCTGTGTTAACGTCGTAATTATAAACTATATTAATTAACTCTTTATAAAAATTTACAGTTTTAAAATGCTTTCCTTTTTCAGGTTTATACACTTTAACCTTGTCTATTTTTTCGTCATCATCTGCATATTCGGTAATAATGATCAAAAGATTGGGTTCTTCACAATCTTTAACTTCTTTGTGACCTAAAATACCTATAGTTTCAACAATTTGGTATGGCGTTGGAATGAACTGCGACCTATTTTTGGACTCGAATTTTATATAAAAAATAATCGTGATATATCAGAATATCAGATGCGTTTCAGGATTTCTCTCTATTACAAACTGCCCCACACACCACTGTACGAGCAAGTTTCCAAGCATACGGCGGTTCTAAAGTTGTTCGAGTTATTTATAGAAAGTCAAATAACCTCTCATTAATATATAGCGGATTTTTCAAACAAGTGCCACTTTTTTGAAATTTTATTTCACTTTTATTTACTTTGGTTTTGATTGTTGCAAATAAGGCCTCTTTGGCACCTTCACTGTGGGTGGTACTTCCTCGTTTTTAGCAAATAAAAAAACGAATTAAGCGGTTTATTTTTTTTGAATAGGAGTTCAAACAACCAGTCTTACTAATATTTGTAAACTATTCAAATATTTTTCTTCGAACTCAAAATGAATTTCTTTAATTGCGGTTTCGTTATCTTTAATAATTTCAATTTTTTCACATTTTAATCCCATTAATTTTGTTTTTAAGGCGTTCTTATTTGGCATTCTTTTTTCTCGTTCATACTTAACAACTCCTTTTTTTCATAATTTCTTTTTTCCTTTAAACGGCTCTTTTTTGAGGAGGGCAACAATATTTTTTAATTTTCAATAATAAAGGAATGACGCTTAACAAAATACCTATCAAAAGAAGATTATTAAGACAAACACCAAAGAATCCTTGGGCCTCTTTGTAATGATCGCCACCCAAAAACTTTAATAAAGAATCATTTAAAGCGCATTTTGAATGAGGATTCATAAAATTATAAGGATAAATATACCATTTTTGATCACTCACAAAACCCAAAAACAAAGAATAAAAGAGATAAAAGAGAGGATGGAACAAAACCATTAAACTTTGTTTAAATTTTAAACAAACTATATCATGATTAAAAAAATAAAATAAAACATATAAAATAGGAAAATAAGTATGTTCAAAACAACTAATATGCGAAGGATTAGTTGTTAAAAGGTTCCATTCGGAATAAGGAGCAGCAATTAACCACCAAACTAAACCTGTTAACAACATATCCACTAAAACGATAAAAGAAAATAAAGAATATGATTTTCGATGTTTAAATTTAGTAAGACTAAGTATTAAAAAAAGAATGACTAAAAAATTGCTTTGAGCGGTAAAAAAGTACAAAGCAGCATATAAAGCACAATAAACAATTAATTTTTTTTGTTCCCAAAACAATAAAGGAGTTAAGTTGAAAAAAGTATTCATTTTATAAAGATATAATACTTTATCCACATAAACCAACACAGCAGTGATTAAAAAAAGAATAATAAATGCTGTTTTAGAAAATGTATTTCTTTGGGTTGTTAGATTATTTCTCATTCTTTTTTTCATATTTAAACTGTAAGATCATCAACTTTAAAATAAATTTCATCAATCTTTTTATTCTTTTTATAATAATATTTATTCTTAAAAGATAGTTTTTGTATCATCTTCTCAAACTCCTTTGCCTATTTTGGTTTTTTTTATAAAAAAGATAAATTTTTTTGGGTTTTCTCATTAACCTGCTTTTATCCTCTGCTGTAATCTGCTATTCTTTCTTTTAGCTTACCGAGGATATGAAGTGCGTCATTATCAGACGTTGTAGTTTGTGAAGCTACTTCAAATAAGGCCTCTTTGGAACCCTTAACAAATAAAAAAATCGCATTAAGCGGTTTAGTTAATTATTTTTTTGAATAGAAGTCTAAACAATCGATCTCGCTAAGATATTTTTTTTCACTTTTTTATTTAATTTAATATGATTCCATTATACTTTTTTGTAATAGTTTAGCGGTTTTTTATTTTTTTTCATAAAAAAGACTTTCATATTTTGAGAATCGTTAGGGTTATTTTTTAAACCAAATCTTTAATTAAGTTTTTTCAGTAATGAGGAAATAAATCACATATTCAAAAAATTAACTTATATTTTTTCTTTGGAATAATATTCTCTCAAATATTTGCTGGTTCAATAACATTTAAATATCAAACAGATTCCGATATAATAACATTTAAAAGACATTTCTGAATATGTTTTATCAATCTAATTGACTAGCAGATGTGTTTACGTATTTATTTATAATATAATCAATTACTTTAATATGTTATGGTTGTAATTATTATTATCTCCTCCTTTTATAGATAGGATTCTCTACAATTTGATTGTAATAATTCTTTTGTTTAAAATTAAATAATTAGCAATATCAAAAATATGGATGTTTTTTGTTCATCTTTCATTTATCTTTGTGCCTCTTTTTTTCTATTATTATAGGAAATTTATTAACTTTTGGCAATATGTTGAAAATTTTATTTGGGTTTCATTATGTTAAAATTATAAAATATATCTATTTATTTTCATTTCACTCTTTATAAAAAAACATTTTAATTTTATTTTCTTTTAGAATAAAA
>NZ_AKIL01000081.1 GCF_000309485.1 Milkweed yellows phytoplasma str. MW1 | reverse complement strand
AATGTTAATTTATTTCTTCTAAAAGATTTACGATAACTTCTTTTTCTAGACATTTAAATCTCCTTTTATTTAATTTTTATTTAAATAGAAAAACAACTTTATTCACTTATCACCTACTCTTTCAAGCTTTATATTGGTTAAAATGTCTGTTGTCAAACCAATAAGACCCCCCAAAATGGATGATGTAACGTGGAAATCTATTTGTGAAAAAGAGTGTTACGATAAACCGTTATTAGAATCCTTTTATCTTTGGGCTAAAAATGCTTTAAAAGGAGATTTTGGTTTTTCTGTCAAAAGGAATCGTTCTGTGAATGAAATTATTCAGGAAAAAATTCCTACAACTTTGAAAATGAATTTAATTCCTACTTTGATTTCGGTTCCTTTAGGCGTCATGTTGGCGATATTGGCTGTTATGAAAAAAGATACTTGGATTGATCACGTCACGGAATTAATTTATTTACTATTATATTCATCACTCTTCCTACCTTAATTATCGCTTTTGTATTACAATATTTATTTGCTTATCGTTGGCATTTTTTTCCTTATCAAGTGGCAACGCCTTCAGAATGGTCGACTAAAGGGTTCATCTTTGGAGCAATGTCTTATTTCTTACCTATTTTCATCATTACTTTAACTACCATGGTAATGTGGATTAGAAAAGTAAGAGCCGAACTAAGCGAACAAGTTAATCAAAATTATTTTTTATTAGCTATAACTAAAGGGCTTTCTTTTGCTGAAGCAACTTACAAGCATTCTTTGAAAAACGCTTTAGTCCCTTTTGCACCGTTTTTATTTTATGAAGTAATCAGCATTATTACTGGTAGTTTTATCATTGAAAGAATTTTTTCTATTAATGGTAGTGGTAGACTTTTAATCGAAGCCTATCAAGAAAATGATCAGCCGTTAATTATGGCTTCTTTAGTTTTTTATAATTTAATTAGCGTTTTAGCTGTTATTTTGGCTGATATTTCTTATACATTATTCGATCCAAGAATTAAATTAGGCGGTGGAAAAATATGAAGTTAGATTCAAAAGGGTTCCAATGGGCTAAAAATAATTCTGTTGATGCTTCATCTGGCAAACAAGTTAGCCAAACAAATAAAGAATCTAAAAAAGGTTATTATCGCGCTTCTTTAAAACAATTATTTAAGAAAAAAAGCACCAAAGTTGCTTTAGCCATGTTTTTCTTTCTTTTCTTGTTTTGTTTATTCGGCGGTTTAATCGACACTATGCCGAAAGATATCCAATCTAAAAACAGAATTTTTTTTGAAAAATTACCGCCCAAAACACCATTAATTGAAAAATTAGGCATTTTGGATGGAACAAAAACTATTCAAGTTTATGAGGAAGAAATAACCAATATTGAAACTTTTGATAAAAACATTGTTAAAAAAACCAAAGATTCTCGCGAAAAAGGCAAAAAAGCTGTCAAAGTAGATGCTTATTTATATAAACAATATTTATCTGCTCAAAAAGATCAATTATTGACAGAAACAGAATTCCATCAAGCGCAAACAAATAACAGCATTATTTCTTCTCAAAAAACTTCTAACGGTTTATATAAATCTAAATTCAAAATTTTTGAACGTTTTTTCGATAAAAAACCTCAAAATGTGTATTTTTGGTTTGGAACTACGGATCGAGGAGAAGACTTATTGAGTGCAATTAGTCAAGGAGCTAGAACTTCTTTAGCTTTAGCTTTTACCTTTTCTGTGATTAATTTGATCATAGGCATTTTAATCGGCTCTTTTTCTGGTTATTATGGTGGAAAAACAGACCTTTTTATCGGCCGAATAGTGGATTTTTTAAATTTAATCCCTTTTATAGCTTTAGTTATCGTTTTAACTTTAAAAATGGGCGTTTCTTTTACTACTATCATGATAACGTTTTTAGTAAAAGGCTGGATTCCGTTTTATAATATTTCTCGTGCTCAGTTTTTAATGTACAAAAATAAAGAATATGTTTTAGCTTCTCGCATGTTGGGCACTAATGATTTAAAAATTATGTTTCAACAAATTTTCCCCAATACTATTGGCCTTTTAATAACTGTTTTTGCTTTAGCTATTCCTAGTTTTATTTTAAGCGAAGCAACATATAGTTTTTTAGGTATTATCAAATATCCTAATGGACTTAGTGTCGGAGAATTATTAGATCGTGGTTTTCGCGATATCGAATTAAATCCTCATTTGTCTGTGTATCCGACTATTTTTTTAATATATATTATGATATCTTTTAATTTATTAGGCAATAGTTTGAGAGACGCATTTGATAATTTTGTTTAATAAAAAAGAAATTAATTAGGAGTTGCAATTTGAGCGATATTTTAAAAATAATCGATTTACAAATTAATTTTAACACTTCTCAAGGTATGATTTACGCTTTGAGAGGGGTTAATTTTACCCTTCAAAAAGGGGAAATTTTTGCTATTTGTGGCGAATCAGGCAGCGGAAAATCTATCACCTCTAAATCTATCGCAGGCCTTTTGCCTTCTAACGCTATTGTTAAAAAAGGTGAAATACTGTATGAAAATCAGGATTTAATCAAGATAACAGATAAGGATTTCAATCAGATTAGAGGGCGAAAAATTACTATGATTTTTCAAAACTCTATGACTAGTTTAAATCCTTTAATGAAGGTTGGCAAACAAATTGAAGAGGTTTTCAAAATTAAAGCTAAAAGAGACAATAAAAATTATTCTAAAGCTGATTTTAAAAAACAAACAATTCAATTGATGAAAGAAATGGGCATTGATGAGGCAGACAATAAATATCATCTATATCCGCACCAATTATCAGGGGGAATATGCCAAAGAATAGTTATAGCTATTGCACTATCTAATGAATCGGAAATATTGATTTGCGATGAACCCGCTACTGCTCTAGATCCTATCGTGCAAAAACAAATTTTAGAATTAATTAAAAAAATTACCAAAGAACGTCAATTGTCAGTTATTTTCATTACTCATGATTTAGGAGTTATTGCAAGCATGGCTGATCGAGTAGCAGTTATGTACGCTGGTAAAATTGTTGAAATAGGTCAAATAAACAATATTTTTTATAATGCTCATCATCCTTATACTTGGGCTTTATTACAATCTATGCCGAATTTAAATACTAAAGAAGAAAATTTAAACTTTATTAAAGGTCAACCGCCTGTTTTAACTTTTATCCCTCAAGGAGATGCTTTTGCTCCTAGAAATCCTTATGCTTTGAAAATAGACTTTGAAAAAGAACCTCCTATGTTTCCGATTAGCGCTTCTCATTTCGCTGCCACTTGGTTACTCCACTCTTTGGCACCTAAATATGAAGCGCCTGCATTTATCCAATTATTAAGAAGAAAAGGAGGTTTTATTTAATAAAATGTCTGACAAAACAGTTTTAGACTTTAATAATATTTCTTTCACTTTTCCTAATGGCTTTGAAACTTTAAGAAAAGTTAATTTTAAAATTAATAAAAACGAAATTGTTGGCTTAGTAGGAGAGTCGGGCAGCGGAAAAACTACTATTGGTAAAATTATTACAGGTATTTACCATCCTACCAAAGGTAAATTGCTTTTCCATAATGGCGATAAAAATTATTTATTAGCTGAAAATAACAAAAAAATTAAAGATAATAGAAAACTACTTTTAAGCGAAATACAAATGGTTTTTCAAAATCCCGCATCTGCCTTGAATCCGAGAATGTTAGTAAAAGAAATTTTGGCCGAAGACCTTTATGCAAAAAAAATCAAAGATAAACAAATTATTGATGAAAAAATTAAGAAAATGATCGCTTTAGTAGGTTTAAACGAAAGAGATTTATATCGTTTTCCTCATCAATTTTCAGGCGGACAGCAACAACGTATCGCTATCGCTAGATCTTTAATAGTAGAACCTAAATTAATTGTTGCCGATGAACCTGTTTCTGCTTTAGATGTTTCTATTCAAGCGCAAATTATTAATTTATTGAAAGAATTAAATCAAAAATTATCTTTAACTATGCTGTTTATTTCTCATGATTTATCGATTGTTAAATATTTTTGCGACCGTATTATAGTGATTTATAAAGGTAAAATAGTAGAAGAAAAAACTAGCGATTTATTGTTTTCAAATCCTGAACATCCTTATACTAAAAAATTAATTGATGCTATCTATGAACCTGATCCGCACAAATATCAAAAATAAAACTAAATTTTTTTCAACAATTTAGTTTTATTTTTTTGTTTTATTCTTACGACATTAAGAAGATATTGAAATTTTTTTTGGTTCAAAAATGTAAGGCCAATATTTTCTCGTTGATAAAAGGCATTTTTATTGTATAATTAATTTGTATTAAAAAAATGAAATAAAAAATGTGAAAATGAAGAGATTCTCTCCTCTGCCTGAAAAATTGTGATAATTTTTAGGCGAAAAGCACAATAAATTTAAATAATAGTTGTCTTTTGTAACAGCTAAATAAAATTTATTTTTATTATGGTTTTATCCGGAGAGTACTTTATGATAAGTACTTTTTTGTTTTAATTTAGTTTTAATTTAGTTTTTTATAAAATGAAATATTTTGAAAAAAATATTATTTCTAAAAAAGGAGTTTATTCGATATTAAATACAAGAAAAATAAAAAAGATAATTTAAAAGTTGATGTTTTATTCAATGAAAATATACCTTACGGAGAATATTTAGTTATTGATGAAAAAGGCGATAAAATAGGCGTTTTTGAAAAATCCAAAATACTTGATTTAGCTGATTCTAAAGATATAGATGTTGTCTTAATTAATGGTAATTCAAATCCTAAAGTTGTCCGTTTGATGGATTATTCTCAATTTTATTATGATCAACAAAAAAAATTAAAGAAAATTCAAAAAAAACAAAATATAACGGTTTTGAAAAAACTGCGTATTAGTCCTAATATTCAAGCTAACGATCTAGAATACAAAGTTAAAAAAGTTCGTGATTTTTTAGTTAAAGGCGACAAAGTTAAAATAACTATGTTTTTTCCTGGAAGAATGATAGTTCACTCAGAATTAGGTAAAAAAGTTTTTCAACAAATTATATCTGATTTAAAAGATGTATCTAAAATTGATTTATTTCCGAAATTAGAAGGTCGTCAAATGTCGGCTCTTTTAGTTCCCTTAAATTCTAAAAAAATAAAATAACTAAAATTTGAATTAATATAAGAAGGTAATTATGATAAAGAAAAAAACTCATAAAGGTTTGAAAAAACGCATCAAAATCACAGGTACAGGCAAATTTTTAAGAGGACATGCTTATAAAAACCATTTAGCAGGTTCTAAAACGACTAAACAAAATAGACAATTAAGAGGGGTTGTACAAGTTGATCCTTCTGATGTAAAAAGAATTAAACATCTTATTTAATATAATCTCAACATTTAACTAAGAAAGAAGGAAAAAAGATGGTTAAAATAAATTTTGTTAACGCAAGACATAAACGTCGTAAAAAAGTATTAAAATTAGCGAAGGGTTATTTCGGTTCTAAAAGCACTCTTTATAAAACAGCTAACGAACAAGTTATGCGTTCGCTTCAGTACGCTTATAGAGATAGAAGACAGAAAAAACGTAATTTTAGAAAATTATGGATTACTAGAATTAATGCTGGTTGTATTAATAACAACATTAGTTATTCACGATTTATCCATGGCCTTTTATTAGCCCGAGTAGAAGTTAATCGTAAAATATTAGCTGATATAGCTTACCAAGAACCCGATATGTTTGCTAGTTATGTTGAATTAGTTAAAGAACATTTAGCGAAAAAAGAATTTATTTTAGCGCAACAAAAAGCTAATAAAACTCCAAAAAAAGAGGAAAAAAATACATCAGAAAAAACAACAAAAAAAGAAGTAAAAGTTCAATTAGAAGAAAATCATCCAGTTGAATCAAATTTTGAATCGACTGAAGAAGTGCCAGAAGAAGCAGAAGTTGAAAAAAATGAAGAATTAGACTTAAACAAAATGCTTGTAACAGATTTAAAAAAAATAGCTAAAACATATAATATAGATGACGCTTATAAAATGAAAAAAGCAGATTTGATTAAATCTCTTGAAAAAGTTATTAAGAAAAATTAAATTTATAACACATAAGAAAGGTGTTTTATAATATATGGAAATGAAAAAAACAAGTCCTAAACGCAAAATCGTTTTGAATTTATTAAAAGCAATTTTTTCTTTTGTTGCCTCTTATTCTTTATGGAACCCTACCAAAATTGAATACCAAGGGTGGCAATTGAGCAATATTTTATTAGCTATTTCTATTATTTTGTTTGCTTATTTTTTTGCTTTCGCTAATTTAAAAAAAAATAAAGGCTTTATAAAGTTTTTATTTTTTATAGAAAGTGCAGTTTTAAGTTTGATTTCTGTTGGCTTATCTGCAAAACCTTTAATTAATAATGAATATATAGCTAAGATGTTTGAATTGACTAATATCATCGCTTATATTTTTATAGTTCATTTTTTAATTCAAATTTATGTGTATTATACTAAAGAAGAACAAAAAAAATCTAATTTTGCCTTTTTTTCTTATTTGATGCTTTTCGGGTTAAGTTCTTATTTATTAGGAGCAAAATTTGACTTGCAAAATACTATTTTACAATCTTTATCAGTTGCATTAGCAATTATATTTTTCGTTTACCTATTCTTGTTTGTTAAAGATACGTATAAAGTTATTAAAGAAAAAAATTGAAAAAAAGAACAAGCGAAAAACAATTCACAACCTAATGTAAAACCGTCTAATGAATAAACTTATAATCAATAAACTAAAGGAGATTTGTCGTGTCTGATTTATTACAAAAAATGAAAGATTTAACCATGTTGAATGGTATTTCTGGTCAAGAAAAAGCAGTTAACCAATACATTAAAAATAATGTAGAAGGTCAAGTTGATAAAATTGAATACGATAATTTAGGCAGTTTATTAGCTTATAAAGGCGATAAAGGTCCTAAAATAGTTCTTGCTGGACATGTTGATGAAGTTGGTTTGATGGTTAGCGAAATCACTAAAGAAGGTTTTGTTAAATTTCAAACTATCGGCGGTTGGGTTTCTAAAGTAATGTTAGCCCAAACATGGCAAATAAATACTAAAAAAGGTGTTTTATTCGCCGTTACAGGCGCTAAACCTCCTCATTCTTTGGCTCCGTCAGAAAGATACAAAAAACCCGAAATGAGCAGTTTATTCTTAGATTTAGGTGTGCAAAATAAAGAAGAAGCTGAAGAATTAGGTGTAAGATTAGGGGGATATGGTTACTCCTTACACAGAATTTAGAACTTTAGGTAATTATAACTTTTTATTAGCGAAAGCGATTGATAATCGTGCCGGCGCTTTAGTGGTGATGGAAGTGTTAAAAACTTTAAAAAACAATCCTAACCAATGTGTTGGCGCTTTTATAGTACAAGAAGAAGTTGGTTTAAGAGGTGCAAAAACTAGCACTAATAAAGTGAAACCCCAAATAGCTATAGCTGTTGATGTAGGAGTGTCAGATGATGTTCCGGGCGATAAAAACGTTTCTAAAAAAGTTTTAGGACAAGGTCCTCAATTATCTTTTTTCGATCAAGGTTTGATCGCTCATAAAGGGCTAAGAGATTATATTATGGAAATAGCTCAAGAAAATAAGATACCTTTTCAAGAACCGCTTCCATCCGGAGGAACAACTGAAGCCGCTTCTATGCATATACAAAATGAAGGCGCAAGCATCTGTAGTCATTTATATTCCGACCAGATATATTCATTCTCACGCTTCTATCATCCACAAAGAAGACATCGAAAACACAATCAAACTTTTAGTTTTATTGGTGCAAAAATTAGATGATAAAAAAGTAGAAGATATTTTATTAAATTGATAAAAATTTACCATTTAAAAGTCGCTATTAACGGAAGTTATCTTAAATTTTTAATATTTTTTTCAACAATGACTAACAAAAAAATAAAGAAGGTTTGGAATTTTTATGAAAAGAACATATCAACCAAGTAAAATTAAAAGAAGAAGAACGCATGGCTTTAGAGCAAGAATTGCCACTGTTGGCGGTCGTCGTGTTTTATCTGCAAGAAGAAGAAAAGGACGTGCAAAATTAACTGTTTCATCGGTTAATTAACAATAATTTAGATAAATTTATTATTTTATTTTTTAAAAT
>NZ_AKIL01000082.1 GCF_000309485.1 Milkweed yellows phytoplasma str. MW1 | reverse complement strand
CAATTTTAATTTTAATAATTTTTTAAAAAAGTTTTAATGATTGTAAAAATAGTTATTTTTTGGTTTTGCATAAATGATGACAAAGAAAAGAATTGATATAGTTAATAAAATATTAATCTTTTTTCTTTTTTTTATCTAACCAAGAACTTTAACTAAACAACTTTTTTTCCAAAATATGCATTTTTAATAAAAAAAATAAAACATTTTGATTTTTAAACGGTCGTTCTTGTTAAAAAAATACTTTCATAAAGTAATTCGAAATACATGAAATTTAGATAAAAAACAAAGGAGAAAAAAAGATATGAAAAACATGATAGAAATTAAAAATTTAAATAAATCATTTGACGGAAAACACATTTTAAAAAATATTAATTTAAATATTCGCCACCAAGAAATACTTACTATTATAGGTCATTCTGGTTCTGGTAAATCCACTTTATTAAGAACTTTAAATTTATTAGAAGTACCTGATTCAGGGGAAATTTTGATTAATTCACAAAACATCTTAGATAAGAACATTAATTTATCTGATTTACGCACTCAAGTAGGAATGGTTTTTCAAAATTTTAACTTATTCGAAGAAAAGACTGTTTTAGAGAATTGTTGTTTAGCGCCGGTTAAAGTTTTAAAAATGAGAAAAGAACAAGCTAAAGCTAATGCTTTACAAAAACTAAAAGAAGTAGGTTTAGAAAAATTTGCTGATGTAGATGTGAAACAACTTTCTGGAGGACAAAAACAAAGAGTCGCAATCGCTAGAACTTTATGTATGCAACCGAAAGTTATTTTATTGGACGAACCAACTTCCGCTCTTGATCCCGAATCTTCTCAAGAAGTAATGCAAATATTAAAAAAATTAGCTGAACAAAACGAAATTACTCTAGTTATAGTTACGCATGAGATGAAATTCGCTAAAAAAGTTTCTCATAATATTTGTTTTATGGAAAACGGCGTTATCGTGGAAAAAGGTTCTTCTAAAGAAATTTTTGAAACTAATAAATACCCTAAAATAAGATCTTTTTTTGAAGAATTTTGATCTCATTTAATTAAAAAATACTTTTTAATGCTATAACTATGTACTTTGAAATAAAAACGCATTATGAACAAAAAATAAAGCGTTTATGAATATTTAAAATAAGAAAAAAAGGAATGATAGATTTTATGGATTTAAACATAAAAACATATTGGAAAAAAAATGGAAAAAAAATATTTTTTTTGACTATTTTTTTGTTATTTTTGATTTGGTTACATTATTCTGTTTTATTTTTTTCGGATGTTAAAAATAATTCTGACTTGTCTACGAAAAGTCCTTCTTTTTGGTCTAACTTATATCAATCCTTGCCAGCTTATAAACAAGGTTTTTTGACTACTTTATTATTAGCGATAGACGGGCTTTTTTTAGGCTTTTTATTGGCTATATTATTAACAATGTGGAAAAACTCTTCTGAAGGGATAAAAAGGCAAAAAACTTGTTTAATTTATCTGCAAAAAATATTAACAGTTATTTTTAACTTTTTAATGAATTTTTTTAAAGCTATACCCATAGTAATTCAAGCTTTATTGTTTTATAGTTTTTTAGTGAATATACCATCTTTTAAAGGTTCTTTAGGACCAGTGATAGTCGGTTTGATCGTTATTATGTTAAATACAGCTTTTAATCTAACAGAAATTATGTTAAACCATATTAAATTTTTAGATCCTGGACAAATAGAAGCCGCTCATTCTTTAGGAATGAACCAAAAACAAGTTTTTAGTTATATCACTTTAGGACAAACTTTTAAAAGAACGATTCCCTCTATTTGGAACCAGTTTATTATTAATTTGAAAGAAACCGCTTTATTTCAAATAATCGGAGTAGTAAGTCTTATTTTCGCAGCCCAAAGGCAAGTTTCGATTACTTTTGACACTATTAACCCTTATCTTTTAATAAGTTTGTTTTATTTAATTTTAGTTGGTATGACGGATTTAATCAATCAAAAAACTAAACATTAATTATTTGGGAACAAATAATTATGACAACAGAATAATATTAAGAACAAAGTAATCAATCGAAATATAACAATCCATCCTATTGAAAAATAAGATGAAAAACAAATGGTTGATTTAACAGTTCGCATTCGAAACAAATATTTAATTTAAGTGACAAATTTATTAATGAATATCTTGTTTTCAACTTTTATTAGTTTAAGTTAATTTTTTTATTTTTAACAAAAGAAACTAAATAATAAAGACGAAATTGATCGGAAGGAATAATTGCAACTTTATGGACAATTTTATATTAAAAAAATATCTTATGAAAAAATTGGAAAAAATTTCCATCGGCACGATAATAGCGATTCTTTTGGTTTGGCTTAATTTTTATATCTTAATGCCTAATGGTGTTAAAAAAGATGGAAAAGAAACTTTAACTTTAGGAATTGTTAATAACGCTCCACCTTTCGCTTTTGACGGAACCAATAAAGATAATGGTCATGAAACTATTAATGGCGATTTTATCAGTGGTTCTGATATCGAATTTTTTAAAGAAATAGCCGACAAAATGAATAGGAATTTGATTATTAGAACTTTCTCTTTTCCTGGGATATTAAATGCTGTTAAACAGGGTACAGTAGACGTTATTATCGGAATGTTAAATGTTACAGCTGAAAGAAAAGAACAAATGTTATCTATTAAGTATCATAAGTCTGATTTAGGTATTCTTGTTAGAAAAGATGATCCTTTGTTTAAAGAGAAAAAGGATGCAATAAAATTAAACGACTTAAAGGAAGTGAAAAGGATAACCACTATTATCGGTTCAATATATGATATTCAATTTTTCGATACTTTGAAAAAACAACATTATTTGCCAAAAGCTAAAAAAACAGCTTTAAAAGAGGACGCGGTGAATTGTGCTGAGTCAGTTTCTAACAGAACAGCAGACGTTCTTTTATTAGAATATCCGGTAGTAGATTTAATCGCCAATCAACAACGTGATAAATTCAAAGCTTTCAAATTAACAGGTTTGCCTGTTGACATAAAAGTCCCTCCTTTAGGCATGTTCTTGCAAAAAGGTCCAAAAGGAGAAAATTTAAAAAAGGAATTAGAAGGCATTTTAAAAGACGTTTTAAATCTCGAGAAAACATCATATCAAGACAAATACCATCCGACAGCAATTGACAAACATAAAAAGGTTATCGATTCGACCAAATCCAAAACAAGTTTTTTCAAAACATATTATAAAAGTTTTTTGATTTCTTTATTATTGGCTATTGACGGCTTGCTTTTAGGTTTTATATTATCTTTATTATTTTTCAAAATTAAGTTGTTATCAGTCAACGCTGCTGTAGAATCGCCTGCCAAAACATCTATTAAAATAAAAAACATCTTTTCTGTTTTAATAGATAGTTTGATATATGTTCTTAAAGTGGTTCCTATTTCTATTCAAGTTATTTTAGTTTATAATTTGTTAGTTCTTAATTTTAATTTTTTCAAAGTAGATTCTTTAGGTTCTTTTTATACCGCTTTAATTATCATTTTAATCAATAATGCTACTATTTTAACTAGCGTTTTCTTTAATAATATGAAACTTTTAGATAAAGGGCAATTTGAAGCTGCCTATTCTTTAGGGATGAAAAAAAAACAAGTTTTCAGTTATATTATTTTAAGACAAACTTTAAAAAGATCGATGCCTTTTGTTTGGAATCAACTAATTATTAATTTTAAAGAAACAGCTTTATTTTCTATCATTGGATTACCTAGTTTATTATGGAGTGCTCAACGTAATATTGTTCTTACTAATGATACAATTACTCCTTTCGTGATCGTTAGTGTTATTTATTTAACTTTAAACACTCTTACCAACTGTATTGGTAAAAAAATTAATAAAAATTAAATTATTAAACATAACTTTTTTTTTTAAACAACTTATCAAAAACAAGTTCTTTTTTCTCGGGACTTGTTTTTTTTTTTTTTGTGTATAATGATTTTTAATAATTTAAAAAAATAAATTA
>NZ_AKIL01000083.1 GCF_000309485.1 Milkweed yellows phytoplasma str. MW1 | reverse complement strand
ATAAAAAAATTTCAGTTATCAAAATAAAAGTAAATTTAATAGAACTCCTTTTTATTTAAAAAATAATTAATTAATCGTCACTATATTGATATTCACCTCCCTTGTATTATTAAGCACAGGGTTGGAGGCGGCTCCTTTTTTTAAATGATTAATTAAATGGTTATTACTTAGTATTCATTGGTTCTGTATATAAAGTAATATATTGTTTTACGGGGTTAAAGTGAAGGTAATAGGTTTGTTTATCGGTAGTGCCTAAACGGTCGTCTTTTGGTATCTTAATTTGTATTAAATAAAAATCCTTGTCGGTATCTAAAATATATTTCGGTCCTTTATAATGGATTCTAATATTATAATTAGAAGTATCTACAAAAACACCATCACTAAATATATTTTTTTGAGTAAATAACGAATTATTTTTTCTACTATCTAAGTCTTGAGGTATGTCAGAAACCTTAGCAAAACAATTTCCTTGGAAATTTGGATCAATCTCAAGATATTCCCATTTATTAAAAGGTTTTTGTTTTACAAAAGCTTTTAAATCAGTAGGTACTTTATCAGGATATTGACAATTATGTAAGCCGTTGAAACGAGTAAACGTATAAGTTTGATCGACAATTGTATGGTCTAAGGTTTGAATATTTAAACCTTTTTTCCATTCTCCGTATTGGTCTTCACATTCTTTACGATGGGCTTCTATTTCAGCTTTAGTTTTTTTAATCCCTAATTTATTATCTAAAGTCTCATCTAAATCTGAAGGTAGCATTACTTCGTGATTCTTATTCACAAACGCTAAACGATCATAAGTCATAAAAGCATCACTTAATAATTTCACCCAATCACGATTCGAAAAAGTTTTTTTCTCATTTTCTTTTATTTTTCTGTTTTTTTCTTGCTCGGAATCATTTTCTTTAATTTCTTCTATAGGGGGGATTTTATCTATTAAAGTGGTTAAATGATTCAAAGTATGATAACTGATACGGTAATTATTAGCTAAAATTAAATATTTTAAAAAACCTGGAATTTCTTCTTTTTTAAAAGAATTAATTTCTATTTCTTGTTGAAAACGACTTCTTAGAGCAGAATCTATTTTATTTAAATGATTCGTAGCACCCATTAAAATAATTTTTTTCTCACTTTTTTTAAAACCGTCTAATTTGGTTAATAAGTTATTAATAATATTAGAAGCCGTTTGGTTAGTATTTTTGTCTTCTCGATTCGCTAAACCACTAATTTCATCAATAAAGATAATGGATTTGTCATGTTCTTCAGCTTCGGCCCAAATTTTTTCCAACTCTTCGTTCCCTTCGCCAACATAAGTTTTATCGAAACGAGAAGGTTCTAATTCGATATAATGGGTTCCTGTTTCTCCACAAATAGCCTCTATTAAATGACTTTTTCCTGTTCCAGGAGGTCCATATAATAAAATTCCCATAGGTTTTACATTTTGATAACCAAGAACATGTTTCTCCCCTTTTAAATAATGAAGAATGTTGGCGAATTTTTCTTTTTCTTCCTCCATTCCGTAAACACTATCTAAGGTTTTCGGTTTTTTCTGCATATTTTCTAGTTGATTTTTTTGAATATTTTCAATATCGCGAAGGAGTTTTTGCAGTCTTTTATCAAAAGAAAGCAATTGACTATCTAAAAATAAACGATAATTTCTTAATTGGGATTCTTCTTCTTGCGGAAGGTTTGCTTGTTGCAATAACTGAGTAATTTTTTCTTTTTCCGCGTCATTATAAGCCATAGCCTCTCTTAAATCGGTTATTTCTTCTTGAAAGACAGCTAATTTACTCTTTTGATCAATGAGGATATTTTGTTTTGCAATTTGTTGTTTCTTAACTGTTTGGATTTTTAATAAGGCTTGGCGTTGGTTAACTAAGTCTTCGCTTTCTTTAGTTAAGACGTCTTTTTCTTGCTTTAATTTTTCTGCTTCTGCATTTAAATTAGTCAGCTCGTTTTGCAGCGTTTCTTTTTGGGCGACCTCAGTAACAGGAAGCTTTTTTAAGTCTTCTTCTTTGTTAGTCTTTTTTTGATTGATGGCAAATAAAAGATTATTAATTTCGTTATGACGTTTAATATTGAAATCTATTTTTTGTTTCAAAACATCGTCTTGACGTTTTAACTTGTCAGCTTCATCAATCTTTTTCTGATTCTCTTGGCGCAATTTTTCTAATTGTTCAGCCAAGGCATCTCCCTCTTCTTGAGTCGTTTTTTGTTCCGTTTCTTGTTTTTGTTTCTCTTGGAGAGTAGTGTTTTGTTGTTTTAAAAAACCATAAATACCAAGGATAATGATACAAAACGATAAAAAACCAAGGAAAAGAAGATAAATTTTATTAAAAAGTTTCATAAAAACTTTTCCTTTCTTTTTAATTTTTTTTAATCTACATCATAATATAAAGTTCTTTTTTGTTGAGTTCTTTTTTCATATAAATCAATTTTTTTTAAAGATTTGATATGGTTAGTATTCCATAACATACCTTCTTGCGTGTAATTGTAAAAAGGAAATTTAACTTCAAAATCATAATTAAAAATGGTAAACGGCTCTTCTATTTTTTGATTAATCGGATAAATAGCCACAATTTTATCTTTCGCAATTTCTTTGACTACTATTTTATCAATGAAAAAATAACTCGGACCACCAAAATTTGTTCCTTTATCATAAATAATTTCTAAATGATAATTTTGGGGTTGAAAAAGACAAGTATCTTGAAGAGGATTTGAAGGGGCGTTTTTATTCCAAAAATAATATAAATGAGTTGCTCCGTTACTCATTTGTTTTAAATCTTCTAAAGTATAAGTATCGTTTTTTCCTTCTCTTGTTCCACCTTCAAAATAAGCTAACAGAAATTGTTCTGGCGGAGGCTCTTTAATACGGTATTTAAAATGAACTGGTTCTGATGTAGAATCGCTCGCATTATACAACGCATAACTAAAATCTTTTTCAAAATTTTTGACAGGAAAATGATATTTTAACCATCCCATGACTTCTTTTATTCCTGTATTTTCACCTAAATAAACGTTATAACATTCTGTATTTTGATAAGTTTGTTCTTTTAAAGGTAAAAGAGAATGATAATAAAAATTATCAATTTCAGGAGATAAAGGTTTAAAAGAAGAAGGTTGTTTTTCTTTTAATAAAACTGTTTCTTCTTTAATTGGTTCTTTGAAAGGCAAATGAAGATGGGTTTTCGGCAAAGAACTTCCCCATTGAAATAATAAAGCAGCGATTAAAAAGCCCCCCGCAAATAACAAACAACTCCAACCTCTTTTAAAGAGGGGAGTAATATTTGTTGGCATAAAAAATTAGTTTAAAGTTTCTAATTGCGTTTGTAATTGTTCTTTACGCGTATTTAAAAGATGAGTTAAATAACTTTCTTCTGTTATTTCTGTAAGTTCTTTTTCTAAATGATTGATTTCTTGAATGATTTTTATTTTTTGAAGTATTTTATTAATTTGTTTTTGAGTGTCGTCTAATTTAGTTGTTAAACGTGTTTTTTCCTCTATGATTTTCTTTTTATCTTCTTCTTTTAAATCAGGATTTTTCAATTTATTAGCTATATCTGGTAAAAGGGTATTTTCTATTTCTTCTTCTTCTGTGAGTAATTTTTCTTGTTCTTGTAAAGCAATTAATTCTTTTTCTTTTTGTAATTTCTTAGCTGTTAAAGTGTGTTTAGCCGTTAATTTATGTGTTTCGTTTTTTAATTTTTGTTCTAAAGTTTTAATTTCTTCTTCTAAAAGACGACTATAAACCTCCCATAAATTTTTCTTTTCCAAATTTTCTTTTTGTTTTTGATAAAAATCGATAATTTGTTGTAAAGTTTCTCGGCTGGAGGTGTCAGACGTTTCTTTTAATTTTTGTTCGTAAAAATTAATTTGATCTGTTAACTGGTCTAAAATATTGTCTGATTGAGAAACTGCTTTCTCTTGGGTTGTCTCCTTATTAGATTTATCTGGCTCCTTATTCATATAATAATATCCTCCTAGAATGCCTAGTGCTAATACAATACATATTAAAAAGTTGATATATACTTTCATCATTAATTTTAATTTTTGTTTTTTCATTTTTTTTCCTTCTTTCTTTTTTAAAAAACACTATTTTCCTCTCATACTAGAAGATATTTAAAGAAAAGAGTTTCTTCAAAATTTTAAATATCTTCTAGCAGGAGAGAACAGATAATTTTTATTTCCTTATTGTTTCACAGCTTCTTTTAAAGGTTTTGCAATTTTAAAACTCACTTTCAAAGAAGCAGGATATTTAATCATTTTTCCTGTTTTCTTAAATTTCATTTGGCCGTTTTTAAGTTTTATAGCTTTCATTTCAGGTCTTTTACAGGCTTTGATTTCAGAAACTACAAATTTTCCTAAACGAGTTCCTAAAACTACTTCCTTGTTATTGGCAATCGTTTGAAATAAAACTTCTTCAAATAAACTATAAAACGCGTTGGCTTCTGTAAAAGATACTTTACCTTCTTTCGCTATTTCGCTAATTAATTCTTTTTTAGCTATTTTGTTAGGATCTTTTTGTGCAGTATCTTGTTTTTTAGTATTTTTTTTGTTAGTAGTTGTTTTTTTAATAACTTTTTTTTTATTCATTTTTCTTTTTTCCTTTATTTTTCAATTTTGTAAAATATTTTTAATAATTTAATCCTTTTCTGGGTTTATTGTTTCATTTATTTGTGGATTATCTTTTTTATTATTAATATGAAGATTTTTAATGCTTAAAGAAATATCTTCTAAATTTTTATCTTTGTTCTTTGGATGA
>NZ_AKIL01000084.1 GCF_000309485.1 Milkweed yellows phytoplasma str. MW1 | reverse complement strand
GTCTCGGCATTCCTGCTGAACCGCTCTTCCGATCTGCTACATATTAAAAGAGCTCTTTTTTTGTACTTTTTGGGTCCATTGGGATAAATTATTACCTAATTTTTTAACTCCTAAAATGTCTTCTTTTTTAACCGGTTTTTTATTAAATATTTTTTTTAAAAAATTCCACATATTTTGCCAACACCTTTTTTTTAATAATTTGTCCATTTAATTAATCATTTTCTTTAAAACAAGTTATAAAGAAGAAGATAAGCAAGAACAAATTGATCTAATTTTTTGCATGCATGATGAATAAACAATAAATATTCTTGTATAACTAATATTATATAAAAACATCAGTCTGTTTTGAATAAAAACTTTTTAGAAAAAGAGTTATTCTTTTTCTATTTGTCGAGCTTCTATGTCTTTTAAAGAAACATTTTTTTTACATTTAGGAAAATTGCTGCAACCCAAAAACTCCCCATATCGACCTTTTCTTTTCGCTAAAAAAGCTCCGCAGGAATCGCATTTATGTTTAGTTAAAACCGGTGGTGAAGACGGAGTTTTTTCTTTAGAAGGAATGATGTTTTTACATTTTGGAAAAGCACTGCAACCCAAAAACTCCCCATATTGACCCCTTCTTTTAAATAATAATTCGCCACAAACACTACATTTTTCTTCTGTGAAAACTGGTTTGCTAGCAACAATTTTTTGGTCCGCTATGGAATATAATTCTTGAAACAAGTGATAAAAATTTTTTAAAAAAGCGATTTTATCTAATTGACCGGAAGCGATTTTATCTAAATTTTCTTCCATTTGAGCCGTATAGTCAATGTTAATTAAAAAATTGAAATATTGATCTAAAAGGTTTTTAGTTAAAAAACCTTGTTCCGTACAAAAAAATCTTTTTTCTTCTACTGTCACATAAAACCTTTTTTTTAAAGTTTCAATGATGGTAGAATAAGTCGAAGGGCGACCAATTTTTAATTGTTCTAAAGTTTTAATCAAAGAAGCTTCATTAAAACGAGCAGGCGGAGTAGTAAATTTTTGCAGAGTAGTTATTTCTTGCGGTAAATAAGTTTTGTTAACCTCTAAATCTGGTAAAAAATCATTTTTAAAAGTATTAGTATCTAGTCCTTGATAAAAACCAGCAAATAAGACTGTTAAACCTTCGGTTTTAAACACATAATCTTTAACATGAAACAATAATTGTGTTTTATTGAAAACAGCGTTAGCCATCAAACTAGTCAAAGTTCGTTCATAAATCATTTTATATAAAGATAATTGATACTTATTTAAATATTGGGTTAAACTTTCCGGCGTTTTTTTAATATCCGTAATTCTAATAGCTTCATGCGCTTCTTGAATATTATCTTGGCTAAGTTGTTGATAAGTTCCCAAATATTCTGGACCATATTTTTCTTTAATAAAAATTTTAACTTCTTTCATAAAAGACATAGATAAACGATAAGAATCAGTTCTCATATAAGTAATCAAACCTACCGGTTTTCCTTCTATTTCAATTCCTTCATACAGTTTTTGCGTATTAATCATTGTTTGTTTTGCGTTCATTGATAAATGTCTAAAAGCTTCTTGTTGTAATGAAGCAGTGATAAAAGGTTTTGGCGATTTATTAACCACTTTTTTCTCCACTATTTCTTTTAAAAGAAAATATTGATCTTTTATTTGTTCTACTATTTGAGCCGCTTCTTCGCTTTTAATTTTTTTATCTTTCGGTTTAACCACTAAAGAGGCTTCAAAATTCTCAAAAAGAGCTTTAATTAAATTATATTCTTCAGGAATAAATTTTTCTCTTTCTTGTTCTAATTCGGCGATTAATTTTAAATCCACTGATTGAACCCTACCAGCTGATTGGGATTTAATTCTTTTCACTAAACGAGACAGTTTAAAGCCCATTATACGGTCTAACATTCTACGTGTTTCTTGCGAATCAACTAAGGATTGATTAATCGCAGAAGGCTTGTTAAAAGCCTCCAAAACTACATCTTTGGTTATTTCCGTAAAAAAGATACGGTTTTTATCAGTCATTTTTAAATTCAAAACTTGTGCTAAATGCCAAGCAATAGCTTCTCCTTCGCGATCTGGATCAGTCGCTAACAAGACTTTTTTGCCTTTGGTCAAACGGATTAAATCTTTGACTAGTTTTTCTTGTGTTGGAATAATCTTATAATCAGGTAAAAAATCTTTTTCAATATGAATCCCTAAACGGTTTTTACCTTTTAAAGATAAATCTCTAATATGACCTTTAGAAGAGAGAATTAAAATTTTATTATCAAAATAACTATTAAGAGTTTTAGCTTTAGAAGGCGATTCAACAATAATAACTTGTGTTTTCATTTGTACTAATTCTCTTTCTATAATTTTAAAATTTTAACGTACTAATTAAATCGAGATCAAAATTAAATTTTTCTTTTTTATTATTACCTATTTTATGCACAATCATGTCTAAAAATTTATTCTCATCTAAAACATTATTTTTTAATAAAAAATTAACTTTTTGGGCAATAATAGGTAATAAGTTTTCTTCTTCTAAACCTTTATCATCTAGTTTAAACATTCTTTTTAAACAATTTTTATAGTGTTTTTTCAAGTAAGTTAATAAATATCCCACTAAATCCTCTTTAGGCAATAAAGTGGTTTTAATACAGCAAGAAATGGCTAATGAATAACCTATTTGTGGATCAGTAAAATTATGATACAAAACTCCAGGAGTATCTAATAATTTCATATTATTATTTAAAGCAATCCATTGCATCCTTTTAGTAACTCCAGGAGTATTCGCTGTTTTAAATGCTTTTCTCTGTGATAAAGCATTAATTAAAGTCGATTTACCTACATTAGGTACTCCCACAATCATCAATTTTAAAATTTTTTTATGAACCGTAATTTTTTTACTTTTTAAAATAGACTGCATCAAAGGATAAATTTTATTAATATTCAAATTAGTTTTCGCATCAATATTTAAAGTAAATAATTTTTTTTGTTTAAAAAAATCTACAAAAAGATGGTTTTTATCAACATCAGCTAAAGAGGTTTTATTAAATAAAATTAAAACAGGTTTATTGTTAAGAGCTTTTAGTAGGTCAAAATTCATACTAGAAACAGGAATTCGAGCATCTAACACAATTAAAATGAAATCCACAAATTTGATATTCATTTTAATGTCTGTTAAAGTTTTTTTCATATGTCCTGGAAACCATTTAATAACGACCATTATTTTATAACCACTCTTTATCTTTGTTTATTTCCGCGCAATAAAAAAGATTTTATTTTTTTTCTTCTTTTTCTTGACGTTTTACTTCTTCTTGCAATTCTTTAAAATAATCTTCTAAATCTTGTTCAGAGGTAAAAATAGTTTTACTATAAACTTTATACGCTTCTTCTCCTACAATCACTAAAATAGCACAACCTATTTTTTCAAACATACTTTTATAAAATCTATTGAAAAAAATTTTTTTAGCCCAATGGAAAGGATTGATTAAATTCAAAGCGCCAGTAACAAAACTAATCGCTTTATTGGTTTTTTTATATTTATCAATATATTTTTTATCCACTAATTTTTGTTTTAAAGTAAAAATGCGCCTTAAAGTCATTTTTTTAAACATACGGATCATCTTATTTTCAAACAATTCATCAATCCTTTGTTGCAAGTATTTCATGAAAGTTAAAGATTCATCCAAAGTAATTTCTAAATAAGGGAAAGGCGAATCAGGATAAAATTTATGCGATGTCTCAAAAATCAATTTACACACGCTTTGATATAAATTCATCATAAATTCATCTTTTGTTTCGTTCATATTGTTTTTGAATTCTTCTTGCGTATCTTTGATTAATTTATTGATTTCCTCATCAGTTATTTCGTATTTACTTTTATAAATTTTAGATCTTTTATTAAAATTCTTAATACTAACAAAAATATACAATAACAAAGTAACCACAAAACCAGTAAAAAGCCCGGTTAGAAAACTACCAAAAGTAGCTAAATAACCCCATAAATCAGGATACCATAACTTCATAAACTCCAAACTCCATTGCCTTTATTTATTTATTTTTCCTTTATTACATCTTTTTAACAATAAAAATAAACTTTCATAAATGTTTTTTTATTCATATCAATTATACAGAATTTATCCCTAAATTAAAAGTTTTTGTTTTTCCTAAGGTTTGATTAATATATAAATGAGGAATCCAAAGGACAGTGTTATTCTGGTCGACCACTAAACATAAATTTTTTCTCTTTGATAAAGGTATTTTTTTATTAATCAGGAATTTTTTTAATTTTTGCGTCCCAAAAGGAAATTTCACAACATCTCCATCTCCTTTTTGTTTTAAAACCAGAGGAAATTTTATCTTTCCTTCGTCATAAACAAGAGTCTTTTGTTCTTGACAAAAAGATAATAATTTTGGCTCTACACAACCGTATAATAAAGGTTTTGCTAAGTTTTCTTGAACTAAAAGAGTCTTTTTTTGCCACAATAATTGATCGTATTGTTTCAGCAAAAACCACTCATTGTTTAAATCCCATTCTGCGTTAGGTTTATGACTGTTTTTTAAACCTTTAATGATGTTATTTATTAAAGTAAAATTTTTACTAATCTTTTTATCTTCTAAAGAGGTCAAAAGAATATCTTTTTGCACAGCAATATGCAATAATAAAAAAGCTTCTAAATCCCACACCTCTGATAAAGTTTGTTGATTTAAAAAAAGTCGACTTTGAGAGCGAATGAAATCATGCGCTTCAGTTATTTGCCAATGAAACTTCTCCACATTCTTCAAAAAATGACGTTCTTCTTTTAAAAAAGGGATAATTTGGTTTCTAATTTTATTACGAGTATAAATGTTTAAACTATTAGTACGATCTTCTAAAAAAGGTATTTTTTTCTCAACAGCGTAACAAATAAGTTCTTCTTTAGGCAAATATAAGAAAGGTTTTAAAAAAAAGATATTATCTTCTCGATAAGATGGTTGAACTCCGCTATAACCTAATAAAGAACTACCCCTTATCATTTTTAACAAAATAGTTTCCGCTAAATCATCTAAATGATGAGCAGTTAAACAATAACGAGTTTCATATTGCATCGCTATTTCTTTTAACCTTTTTTTTCTTAATAAGCTCGCTTGATTCTGAAAATCTTTTTTAGGCAAATCTAATTCAAAATAATGAAAAGGGATGTTTTTAGCTTGACAATAATTAAAGACTAACTCTTTATCTAAAATGGCTTCTTCTCTCGTTAAATGATTAAAATGAACCACAATTAAAGGTATTTGGTGATGAAATAAATAATCTAATAAAACCATAGAATCAACTCCACCACTAACAGATATAATATAGAGTTTTTGAGTGCTTAAAGGGGTTGATAATTTTAATTTCACAATCAATAATTCTCGCTATTTTCCGAATTTAAATAATTAGTAAAATAATGTTCAATGATTTTGTACTTTTTATTTCTAAAAAGAAAAATTTTCCTCCCAAAAAAATTTTCTCATCCTTCATAGAATTTACAAATCAAGAATCAACTAAGAACGATCACCAATTTTATTTTCCAACTACCTATAATATAACATAAACCAAAGTTTTATCCACGTTTATTTGCCAAGTAAAATCCTTCTAGATAAAAAAAAGACCTATTAAGTAGGTCTTTACATCCATTATTAAAGTCTTAACATCCATCTCAATAGTAATTCAAAAAAATAAAAAAAGGAAGGAAATAATAAAGCTAACCAAACTCCCAAAATAGCTCCTAAAAAGGTTCCTAAAGTGACCCCAAAAGCGCCTTTTTTTAAACCAAAATAACAAACCAAAAAAATCACTCCGATAAACATCGCTTTTAAATTAATAGTAGTTTCTTCTGAACCAGTACGATCTTCCTTTTGAACCTTTTTAACTTCAGAAACTTGATAAAAATTATCAAAATTGATTTCATTCTTTTGATAAACAGCTCTATCCAATTTAGCGACAATAATTAAAGATATAATAATAAAACTCATTAAAACCATCATTAAACGAAAATTTTTATTCGTTCTCCAAGATTTATTAACAAAATATTTACGAAAATTAAAGGATATTTTTTTCATTAAATTCATATTTTTCCCCATTCCATTTTCACTATTTGATATTTGTTTGATTTTGAGGCGTACGTTCAATAATCACGTCTACATCAAAACCAAAAACTTTAAGAGTTGCTTTTTTCAATTCTCCTGGTGTATATTCATCATCTGTTTTCTTGCTAAAGCCAGACAAATATATTTCATGAGCTAAAAGTTCAAATTTAGCTCTTTTCATTAAAGTTTTTCTATTTAAGCCAAAAACATCCAAAGCACCTGAAAAAATTAAATTTTTTAATAATTCATCATTTAAAACTTGTTTCAACCGTACTTTAAAATCAAAAAAATCCTTAAAACTTTGTTTCTTTCTTTCTTGAATGATAAAATGACTAATTTCCTCACTAATGCCATAAATAATAGTCAATGGCATTACAACTTGTTGATTAATGTTTCGATAATGACTTTCACTTGCTAAAATATTAGGTTTAATAAAAACAATTTTATCTTGACTTTCTTTGAGCAATTTAGCAGTTTCCGGCGCGTTTTTAATATATTCATTTAACATCACTATATAAAAAGACATCAAATGATAAGTTTTCAAATAAGACATCCGATAACTAATTAAAGAATAAGATGCACTATGGCTTTTATTAAAGCTATAATTAGAAAATTTAACTATATAATCATAAACTTGTGCGGATAAAGCAGGCGAATGTTTTTTATTTTGCACACTATTTTTGATAAAATCTTTTTTCAAAGTATCATTGCACAAAGAAACATTTTTATTTTGAATCATTTTTCTCATCAAAATTTCAGCTTGTCCTAAATCATATCCCGCAAACCTCACTGATATTTCCATCACTTGTTCTTGGAATAAAATCACTCCATAAGTATTTTGCAAAACATGGTCCACATCAGGATGAATAAAATAAGTTTGATTGTTTTTACGGTTAGCACAATATACATCAAGAAAAGATAAAGGTCCAGGACGGTTAAAAGATAAAACAGCGACTAATTCTTCAAAATTTTGAGGTTTAATTTTTTTTAAAACCATTTTAGCTGAAAAAGATTCCAATTGAAAAATATAATCGGTATTGCCAGTTTGTAAAGTATGATATACTTCTTTTTTATCCAAAGGAATATCATGCCATAATAACTTTTCTTTTTGGTTAATTTGTTTTAAAATTTTTTCTACTAAAGATAAACTTTTTAAACTTAATAAATCGATTTTCAATAACCCAATTTTAGCTAATTGTTTACTTTCTAACTGCATTTGATACTTAATAGATGAATTAGTTTGATGATTCTTCTGAAGCGGGTAAAAATCAAATAATTTATCTTTGCTTAATATGATGCCTGCTGGATGAATTCCTGTTAATTTAGGAATTCCTTCCATTTTCAACAACACTTTTTCTTTATTTTTATCCAAATATTTCTTAAAAAAGGGATTAATTTCTTTTAAACGCATTAAATCTCTTGTTAAAGATTTGACTGTAAAAGTATTAAAAGTGATTATATTGGCGATATGTTCGGAACCGTACTTATCAGCGATATATTGAATTATTAAATGAATTTTATCATCCGGAAAATCTAGATCAATATCCGGCAAGGTTTTTCTTTTATAATTTAAAAATCTCTCAAAAAGAAGGTTATATTTTAAAGGATCTACTTCTGTAATCCCTAAACAAAAGCACACTAAAGAACCAGAAGAAGAGCCTCTTCCGGGTCCGACCAAAATATCTTTTTTCCAAGCATATTCCAAAAAATCAGCCACAATTAAAAAATAATCTTCATAACATAAATCGGCAATAATTTTTAATTCTTTTTCTAATTGTTTTTGGTATTGAGTTACAGAATGTAATTTAACATCTATTTGTTGATTTTTAAGTTTAGCGTTTAAAGCTATAAAAGTTTTTTCTCGTAAATATTGAAAAGAAGTTTGACCCTTATTATTGTTAAAAAGAGGCAAATGCAATTCTTGAGAAAAAAGCTTGTCATAACGAATGGGTTTAATTAAAGTATCCAAACCGACGCAAAAACTTTTATATTTATTAAAATAAGGACCATATTGATCACTAAATTCTTTTTTATCTAAAAAATGAAAAGAAAAAGAGGCTAAATCAGAAATATTATTTTTTGTATCTGACTCCGGATGAGATAATTTTAACAATAATTCATAAGTTTCTCGGTCTTCTTGTTCTAAATAATTAGTTTTATGAACCGGAAACACTGTTAATTCTAATTTCTCCACCAAAGAGAAAAAGTGCTCATCCATCGCAGCTAAACGAATATTTTGCAAAGAAAAACCCACATAAAACAACTTTAAATGAGTTTTAAAAGCGGCTAAAATAGGTTGCATTCTATTAGGAGCGGATAAATCCGCCAGCAAAAAATCAATATTAGATAAAATAAAAAAAAGACCTTCTTGTAAATAACTTATTTCTTCTAAAGTGATAGTTTTATCATGAGTACGAATAAGATTAGAAATTTGAATCAAATGACGTAAACCTATATCGTTAGAAGCATACACTAAAAGACCTATTTTTCGGCCTTTAAAAAGACATTCCAAAGAAACAAAGATTCTAAGACCTACAACAGGTTTAATGCGGTTTTTTTCACATACAGAGATAAATTCTACCATACCATATAAATTTTCATCATCACTAAGAGCCACAAAATCATAATTATTTTGAACAGCTTTTTGGACTAATTTTTCAATTGAATTCACGCTTTTAGCGATGCTGTAAAAACTTTGTAGATAAAAAAGACCTCTCATAATTTAAAACCTCATTTTTCAAATCTTTAATATTATATTTCTTTCGCCAACCATCCCACCAAAAGGTTTTAAAATTAATTCAAATTTTTTTTCAATTTTCTCTTGTGTTCTTCAGTTTCAAAAAGATTTTTATTTTTTTTCTCAGCTTCTAATAAAAATAAAGCATACTTATCTTTTTCTAAAGTCATCAATTTTTCCGCAGCAAAATAAAAAGATTCTAAAAATAAAAGAATAATATTAATCTCTTGTTCTTGTAAGAAAAATTCTAAATCTCCTGTTTGAAGGTATAATTCTAACTGTTCCTGGAATAGATCGATATTTTGATCTATTTCATGAAGAGTGAACATTTTTATTACTTTATCGGATAATTTAATAACATAAAACGAGAAAATCTTTTCCAAATTTTGGTTTTTCGATTGATCGCTGCTAATGGTTAAATAATACACAAATAAATCTTTAATGTTGTGATATATTTTTTTTTGATTCATTTAAAAATTTCCTTTTTTCCATAAAATGGTTGGATTGAATGAATAAACAATTATAGTATTTGATTGTTATGTTTAAAGTGAGGGAATAAAATAACGTCTCTAATATTAGGCGTATCAGTCAGTAGCATGACTAAACGGTCAATGCCCATCCCCATCCCACCAGTTGGTGGTAAGCCGTATTCTAAAGCTTCAATGAAATCGATATCCATTTCCCCAGCTTCATCATCGCCCAAATCTTTTTGCATTAACTGTTGTTCAAAACGTTTTTTTTGCTCTATTGGGTCATTTAACTCACTAAAAGCGTTTACTATTTCTTTACCTGCGATAAACAATTCAAAACGATCCGTAAACCTTGGGTCTTGCTTATTATTTTGTGCCAAAGGACTTACTTCAAAAGGATAATGGTAAATGAAAGTTGGTTGAATTAAAGTCGGTTCCACAAATTCCTCAAAAAAAGCACCGATAATATGACCTTTTTGAAAGAAAGGTTCTAAAGGTACTTTATGCTGATGAGCTATTTTTTGCGCTTCTTCCAAAGTCATTTCTTGGTAAAAATCAACGCCTGTTTGTTCTTTAATAATATCAATCATATTATATTTATGGAAGGTTCCAAAATCAATTTCGTCCCCTTGGTATACAAATTTTAATTGACCTAAAACAGTTTGCGCTACGTATTTTAAACAAGATTCGGTTAAATCCATCATACCTTGCATATTAGAAAAAGCTAAATAAGCTTCTATAGTAGTAAATTCAGGATTATGAGTAGCATCTATTCCTTCATTACGGAAAATACGACCTATTTCATAAACTGCTTTCATACCGCCCACAATTAATTTTTTTAAAGGTATTTCGGTAGCTATTCTTAAATAAAAATCAGAACTTAAAGCGTTATGATGAGTGATAAAAGGTTTAGCGGAAGCTCCGCCGATAAAAGAATGTAAAATTGGGGTTTCTACTTCTAAAAAATCTCGATCATCAAAAAATTTTCTGACCGCTTTAATTACTTTGGAACGAGTTACAAAAGTGTCCATCGATTGGGGATTAGTGATTAAATCAATATATCTTTTTTTTCTAATTAATTCTTTATCTTTTAAACCTTTGTGTTTATCCGGTAAAGCTTTTAAGCTTTTGCTTAAATGGATTAAATTAGTAGCTTTAATCGTTAATTCATCTGTTTTAGTTTTAAACAAATAACCTTCAATTCCGACAATATCCCCTAAATCAGCGTTTTTATAAATAGTGAAAGATAATGGCGACACTAGCTTCATATTCACATAAACTTGCATAGAACTATCAAAATCTTTTAATTGAAAAAAACCCGCTTTACCTTGAAGTCTTTTTAAAACTATTCGACCTGCCACAGAGACATTAATCAAGTTATTCTCTAATTCAGTTCTGTCTAAAAGTTTATATTTTTTCAATAAGTCAGAAACGTTATTTTGAACAACAAAATGATTTTTAAAAGGTTCAACGTCATTTGTTTTTAATTCTTCTATTTTATTTTTTCTAATTACTGTTTGTTCTAATTCTAATGATTTTTCTTCATTATTCATAAATAATCATTAAACCCCTTTTTTTTTATTTAATTTTTATTTTTGAATATAAAATTCAGCGGAAAGCAAAACATTCCTACTTTAAGCAGTTTTATTGGATGTTAATATTAACATATTTTAATTAAAAGAAAGAAAGGCGATTAAGAGAAATTACTTTTCATACGTCAAAAAAAGATGTTAAACTTACCTATCATTTTAACATATTAAAAGAAAAAGATGTTAAAATTAAAAAAACAATACTACAATATTGTTGCAAAGGTAATTTAAAAATTAATCAAGCTTGCTTTTTATGAATAATTATCCTTCTTCTTTTGTCTTCAAAAAGGCTAAACCAATTATATTGTATAATAAACATTTTCATTTGTTTAAAGAAAAAAGAATCTTTTTATTCAAAAGATTCTATGTTAAAAAATAATGTGCATAAGCCATGTTCTGTTCTTGTTTTCGCAAACAAGTGTGATCATTTATCTCTACCTTCATTATCGAAAATAGCACAAAAACCAACTATAATTAAAAAACAGGAAACGTCAATTTTCATGTTCCCCTACCATTTTTTTGGGTTGTTAGCTTGAGGAGTTTACCGCGTTTCATTTAATTATTTCTAATTAACTCGTTTCTGTGGCACTTTAAGTTTATTTTCATGAACTTATGAATAAGTTTTTAGAATTTAAACAGTCGTTACTTCAATTAATTTAAGCACCTTAAGTTCTTGTTTTCCTTAAGCGCAAACACTACATGTCTTTCCTAAACATGTGCTAATATGGACTTTCCTAAGCCTAACATTTTTAAAAACAATATTAAACCTCGATCACCTTCCATTATTTTTTTAACATTAATATTTTAACAAATTTTAACGCAATATTCTTGTCTTTTTACAATAATATTCCCAGATTAATGTTTTGTCTGCAACAAAAGGTCGATTTTACCTTTTTCATTGATATTGATACATTTTACAGTTACCATTTGCCCAATATTAACCACATCTTCCACTTTATCAACCCTTTTGTCTGATAATTTGCTAATGTGAAGGAAACCTTCCACTCCAGGTAAAAGTTGAATTATCGCGCCAAAAGAATGACCAGTTTTTTTATCCATTAAAATCTTAGCCACGGTTCCTTCGAAAATTTGACCGACTTCGATGTCCTTTACCAAGTTTAAAATATAATGAGACGTTCTTTTCACTACTTCTAAATCTTGATGCATAATAAATACTCGTCCATCTTGTTCTATATCAATTTTAACATTATCGTTATTTTCAATAATTTGAGAAATGATCTTCCCGCCTGTTCCGATAACATCACGAATTTTACTAGTGTGAATATTAATCACTTTTATTTTTAACGCATAAGGAGATAATTCTTTGCGTGATTTAGCGATAGTATCCTTCATTTGATTTAAAATATGCAGACGGCCTAAACGCGCTTTTTCCAAAGCAGTTTTTAAAATATCTAAACCGATAGATTCGATTTTAATATCCATTTGTAAAGCTGTGATACCTTTTGCAGTTCCAGCGACTTTAAAATCCATATCACCTTTTTGGTCCTCTAAACCTTGAATATCGCTCAAAATAACGTATTCATCTTGGTTATCGTAAAACAATCCCATCGCGATACCTGCTACAGCGCTTTTTAAAGGTACGCCAGCATCCATTAAAGCCATAGAAGAGGAACAAATAGTCGCTTGAGAAGACGAACCGTTAGATTCTAAAATTTCAGATACTACGCGGATACTATAAGGAAATTCTTCTTCTGAAGGTAAGACGTGTGATAATGCTTTTTCCGCCAACATACCATGACCTATTTCTCGACGAGAAGGAGACATATATCTTCCTACCGAACCAACAGAAAAAGCGGGAAAATTGTAATGCAACATAAAACGTTTTTTAGCATCTTCTGTTAAATCATCAATCGTTTTACTTTCGCTTAAAGAACCTAACGTTACTACTGCTAAACTTTGGGTCTCACCGCGAGTAAAAACAGCTGATCCATGTGTTCTTGGCAATAAACTCACTTGATTTTCAATAATTCTGATTTCATCAATTTCTCTTCCATCAGTTCTTTTTTTCTCATGAATAATCATTTTACGAATTTCTTGCGTTAACAAAGCGTCAAAAATGGTTTCTATTTCGATTAAATATTTTTTTTGTTGTTCTAAATCAAGAACTGTGATTTTCTCAACATTTTTGAAAAAAGTCTTTTGATTATATTCTGCCATAATCTCATCTTTTAACAATTGAAGATTTTGAGATAAGACGTTTTTTTGTTTTTTTTGTTTATTATTTGCTTGTAATATTGCGATTATGGATGAACGATATTTTTCATCTATTTCTTGAAATAAAGCTGTATTTGTTTCTAGAATATCTAAAGCCATCTTTTCTTTACCAATTTGTTGGCGAATTTCTTCTTGAAAAGCGCACATTTTTTTAATAACTTCGTGGCCAAACAACATCACTTCTAATAATTCTTCTTCAGAAGTTTCTTTTGCTACTGCTTCAATCATATTCAAACTATCTTTAGTTCCTGAAAGAGTTAATAAAAAATCAGACATTTCTTTTTGTTTTAAATTAGGGTTAATAATCATTTCGCCTTTGATCTTCCCGATAGAAACAGAAGAAACCGCTTCCACGAAAGGAATATCAGAAACTAATAAAGCCAAAGAACTGCCAAAAAGAGCGAAATTTTCATTATTACAATTATGATCATTACTTAAAACAGTATTTATAATTTGAATTTCTTTTTTTAAATTTTTATCAAATAAAGGCCTTAAAGCTCTGTCAATTAAACGTGAATTTAAGACTTCAAAATCAGTAGATCTACCTTCTCTTTTGGTAAAGCTGCCTGGTATTTTACCAGCTGAATATAGTTTTTCTTGATAAATCACCATCAACGGAAAATAATTTAAAGTTGTGTCTTGCACACTAGAAACAGCAACGCTCAAAATAACAGTATCTTTATAACGTACCATAACAGATCCATTCGCTTGTTTAGCAAATTTATTTATTTCCACAGTTAATGAATTATTTTCAAAAGTAGTTTCAAACACTTGTTGAGTCATTAAAAAAATCTCCTTTTTTCATTTATATAACTTTTTTATCATTTTTTAACCAAAACCACTTTTGAAAATAAAAATTAACTTAATATTGATTCGTACATAATAAAAAAAGACCTTTTTGCATTGATCTTAATATAGTTTGGCGCCTACGCTAGGGCTCGAACCTAGGACCTCCTGATTAACAGTCAGATGCTCTACCAACTGAGCTACATAGGCATTATTATTTTTTATTAACCTTAATCCACCTACTGATTACAAGTCA
>NZ_AKIL01000085.1 GCF_000309485.1 Milkweed yellows phytoplasma str. MW1 | reverse complement strand
GTTTTTTTAATATCTTAAGAAAGTAATTATGTAATAATAATATGAAATTAGTTTTTCAATATATTTTTAAATATAAAAAGATAATATTATTAAATATTTTATCGGTTTTTTTGATAGCTTTGGGAGAAATCGGAATACCTTTTGTTATAGGTAAAATGGTTATTGAAAAAACCTTAGAAGGTAAAGAATTTACCGATGTTATTTTAATTTTAATTTTTTTAGTTATTTTTGGTATTTTAGGGAATTTAATAGTTAATTATTGCTCCTCTAAAGTATCTTCTTTAGTTTTTAACAATTTAAGCAGTGATGTCTTCAAAAAAATTCAAACTTTGTCAGTAGCAGATGTTCAAAGTTTAGGCGTTTCTAGGTTAATGAATCGTAGTACTTCTGATGTAGATCAAATAGTAAACTTTATCGCTACTTTTTATAGAGCTGCGATTGTGGCGCCAATTATGTTAATCATTAGTTTAACCTTAATTTGTCGTATTTCTGTTCCGCTTTCTACTATTATTATTTTTGCGGTACCTATTTTTATAATAATTTTAGCTATCGTTATGACTAAAAATTATAAATTATCCAAAAAACAACAAAAACAATTAGAAGATATTAATGCTAATATTCGAGAAAATATAACTGGCGTTAAAATTATTAAAACTTTAAACCGCTCTGAATATGAAGAAGAAAAATTTGAAAAAATGAATTCTAATTATATGGATGTCATTATCAAATTATTTAATTCTATGTTATCCATTGAGCCTTTTTTCTATTTATTGTTGAATATATCTATTTTAATTACAACTTTTTATGGAGCTTTTTTATTGAAAACAGTTGGTCAACATGGTTTGACATTAGGATATTTATACAACGTTCTTAACTTACAACACCACATTTTATTTTCTATTTTAAATTTCTTATTTTTATTTATGATGTTTCCTAAAACAGTTGTTTCTTCTAAAAAAATAGAAACTTTATTAGCGATGGAACCTTCTGTTCAAAATAATCCTCATCAAGTAGAACCATTAGAAAAAATTACTGATTTAGAATTTGATAATGTTAGTTTTAATTTCCCTAATTCTTCGTTTTCTATTTTAGATAATATTAATTTTAAAGCTAAAACATCAGAATTAATAGCTGTGGTAGGTTCAACTGGTTCCGGCAAAAGTACTTTAATTAATTTAATACCTCGTTTAATGGATCCTACATCAGGTTCTATTAAAATCAATAATATAGATATTAAAAATTATGATGTAGCGAATTTAAGAGATAAAATCGGCTTTGTTTCGCAGAAAAACATTTTATTTAAAGGAACTATTGAAAGTAATTTATCTTTCGGTCAAGAAAATGCTGATGAATCAGAAATGTTAGAGAAAGCGAAAATGGCTAAATCATACGACTTTATTCAAAGTAAAGAAAAACAGTTAAAAGAATTTGTTAGCGAATTGGGTTCCAATTTTTCTGGCGGACAAAAACAAAGGCTTTCAATTACAAGAACTTTTTTAAAAACACCAGATGTTTATATTTTTGATGATTCTTTTTCTGCTTTAGATTATCAAACAGATTTAGCTATTAGACAAAACTTTGTTCATTTTAGAAAAAACTCTATTATTATCATAGTAGCACAAAGATTAACTTCTGTTTTAAACGCTGATAAAATAATTGTTTTAGATCATGGTAAAGTAGTTGATATAGGTACGCATAAAGAATTAATGCAAAGATGCGAAATTTACAAAAACATTGCAATATCACAAAAAATAAAAGAGGTTTTATTGTGAAACAATTATTCAGTTATTTAAAAAAAATTAAAGCTAAGATCTACATCAGTATTTTTTTAATTTTTTTAGTAGCTCTTACTAGTTCGGCTGTGGTTATTTATGAAGGAAAATATGTCATCGATTACATTAAGAAACATTACGCTAATGATTCAACGACGCTAGAAGATTTTCTTCAAACTCTAGGAATTTCTCTGTTAGGAAATTTATTATTATATGTAATGGCTACTATAGGTAGATTTATTTATAATAAATTACTGATAACTGCTATTCATAGTTCTGTGAAAGATCTACGTGAAGATTTACATAAAAAAATTCATAGATTACCGATTAAATTTTTTGATCAAAACGCGGTTGGAAATGTGATGAGCATTATTACGAATGATGTGGAAATGGTGGCTAATGGTTTACAACAATCCACTATTGCTTTAATTTGTGCTTTTTTTAACATGATTTTAATTATTATTGTTATGTTTTGGGCTAATTTGCCATTAGGTATATTAGTGTCTTTAATGATTCCTTCTGCTTTAATCGTTATTTTCATTATGAATAAAAAATCCCGTAATATTTTCATTGAAAGATATGAAAAAACAGGCGAATATGTAGGTTTTTTACAAGAAAAATATACCGGTCATAAAGAAATCGCTTTATTCAATCAACAAGAAAACGTTATTCAAGAATTTGAAGAAATTAACACAGAATTAAAGCAAAACATTTTTAAATCCAACTTTATATCTGGTTTAGTAATGCCGATTGTGAGTGGTTTTACTTATATTATGGTTTCTCTAGTGGTTATTGTTGGGATTGTGTTAATGCGCAAAGAGGGAGTGGAAAATCATTTCTTAGGTAAAATGGGTTTTTCAGTCATTCAATTAGGTTTATTTCAAGGCTTTATTCAATATGTTTGGCGTTTAGGCCATCCTATTAACGATTTAAGTCAAATTTTTGTAGTTTTACAATCCACTAGAGCCGCTGGTAGAAGAATTTTTCGATTTTTAGGCGAACCAGAAGAAAAAGAAAATCCTGATGCTTTAACTTTAGAAAAAGTAGAAGGATATGTAGATTTTTCTGATGTTTCCTTTAATTATTCAGCCGATAAACCTATTATTAAAAAAATGAATTTAAAGGTTGATAAAAATAAAATGGTGGCTGTTGTGGGTCCTACAGGCTCAGGTAAAACTACTTTAATTAATTTATTAGTTAGATTTTATGATGCTACTTCCGGCAACATTAAAATTGATGGCGTAGATATTAAAGATTTGAAAAAAGCAAATTTACGTGATATTATTGGAATAGTTTTACAAGATTCTTGGTTATTTAACGGCACTATTTTAGAAAACATAAGATATGGTAATTTAAACGCTACTGATGAACAAGTTATTGAAGCAGCTAAAAAAGCTAAAGTTCATGACTTTATTATGGCTAAAAAAGATGGTTACCAAACAGTAATTAATGAAGAAACAACTAATTTATCACAAGGGGAAAAGCAACTTCTCGCCATAGCGCGCACTATTTTACGTAATCCAGCTATTTTAATTTTAGACGAAGCTACGTCCACTATTGATACTAGAATTGAAATGATTTTACAAGAATCTATACAAAAGTTATTGTCCGAAAGAACATCTTTTGTTATTGCTCACCGTTTGTCTACAATTGTGAACGCCGATATAATAGTAGTTTTAGAAAATGGAGCAATTATCGAACAAGGAACGCATCAAGAATTATTAGCTAAACAAGGGTTTTATTATAACCTTTATCAAAGTCAATTTCAAAAATCATAATAAATTGGCTTTTACCTGTTTTAGGTTTTGTTATTCTTGTTGCTATTTTTTTATCTCATAAGGGTTATATATATTGCTAAATAAACAGGAGAAAAAATAATAACTTTAAGACAATTATTAACATTTATTGCTTTATAGTGGAATATATGTGTTTATCTTGTATAAAATTGCTTTTATTGTGCCTAATAGTACTAAAGTAATATGGTTTAAATAAGCAATATTTTTAAATATTGCTTATTTTCATAAAAGATTTTATAATGAGAAATAATAATAAATTTATTAGATAATTTTATTTGTTTATTGATGGGTTTTATTGTTGGTGTTTTTGTATATGTCAATTTTTTTGTAATAAAAGAAATTTCAATTGAGGAAAAATAATAATTTAGTTGTTGCTAAACAATAAGATTTAATATTAAAATTGAAAAGTATTCTTATTGATTATAATGATAATAATGAATGTAGCAGATCGGAAGAGCGGTTCAGCAGGAATGCCGAGACCGATATCGTATGC
>NZ_AKIL01000086.1 GCF_000309485.1 Milkweed yellows phytoplasma str. MW1 | reverse complement strand
TTAATAACAAGTAAACAAAAAAACCTAAATTTTTCTTTATAAAACAAAAAAATCAAAAAAAGAGGTCGCTATTTGTTGAAATTGTGCAATTCCTATTTGTTCTGCTCTTATATCTAAAGAAAGTTGATTTTTGTCAAAAAAAGTCATTAATTCTTTTTTAGAAATTTTAAAATAAGAATGTAGATTATTTAATAATTTTTTTCTTTTTTGTTGGAAAGAAGCTTTAACAAAGGTAAAAAACTTCTTTTCTATAAAAGTTTTTTTTGTTGATTCTAAAGGAATTCTTTCAAACTTTAAAACTGTACTATCTACTTTTGGCTTAGGAAAAAACATAGTATTTTTCACATCTTTAATTTGACTAATTACCATTAAAGACTGAAAAATAACACTTATAGAATTATAAGTAGTATTGTGTGGTTTAGATAAAAGACGCAAAGCTACTTCTTTTTGTACCATAATAGTGAAAGTTTTTATTTGCGGCAAAAATAAAATTTTAAATAATATAGGAGAGGTAATATTATAAGGCAAATTACCTATTAAAGCAATATCCTCTTCTTGAAAATAAGTTTGAAAATCTTGTTCTAAATTTCTTTTTAAAAAATCATCGTAAATAATATTAATATCGAAATGAGAATCAAATTGTAAAAAAGGTTTTAAAGAAGCGTCTATTTCGTAAGCCACAACTTTTTTTGCCTTGGTAATGATTAATTTAGTTAAAGCGCCTTTTCCGGGTCCCATTTCCACAACATTTTGATTATCTAAGTCAGCTTTTTCCACTATATAAGTCAATAAATTAACGTCATTTAAAAAATTTTGACCATATTGTTTTTTAATTATGTGTCTTGGTTTCATTATTTTTTATATGAACACTCTCTATAATAAAAAAACTTACGATTTTCTTTTTGCATAACACCATCCATTAGACTACTAATAATGGTTGATTCTCGACTTAATGGCTGAATTCGATTATTCGATGAAGTATGGGACGAAATAAAAATTTGTTCTCCAATATTGTCGTCATCTTCTCTATAAGCATCTTGTGTAATAGAATTATCTTCAAAAGTGTAATATTCGCCATTAACGCCATAATGTTTTTTAATTTTATTTATAATTTCTTTATTATTATCGTTATTTTCTTTATATTTCCATATGCTACGGTTTAAAAAATCTTGACATAAATTCGCTAAAATAACGTCTTTATCATCTTGTAAGCGAACAATTAAAGAATTAACATAAAAATCGTCTATTTTTAAATATATTTCTAAACTTTTATTTAAATCGTGTTTTTGATCTAAAAAATCTTTCAAAAGAACGACAACATAACTATCAAAAAAATAATTTTCAGAAATTAATTTTTTTATTCTAATGAAAATTTTTTCTAAAATAATTGAATAACCTTTTATTTTTGGATGATAATAAACTTGTCTATACATATGATAACGATTGATTAAATAGTTTTCAATCGCGGAAATACCGTTTTTTCTAAAAACTATTTGATATTTTTGTTCACGTTTTTCTATATCAATAATTCTAATCAAACGATCAGTATCGATATGTCCATAATAAACGCCTGTAAAAAACGAATCTCTTTTTAAATAATCTAAGCGATCAAAATCTAATTGACTTGTTAAAAGTTGTTGAATCAATTGGAATTCGTTATCTTTTTCTTTTTTAATAACCGAAGCTACATCTTTTTTAAAATCTTGATCTATGGAATCTAAAATAGCTCTTATTTCTTCATTATTAACGATAATTTCAGCGGTTTTTTCTTCATGATTAGTTTTAAAAATGCGTTCAAACATATGAGAATAAGCACCATGACCGATATCGTGAAGTAAAGAAGCGGTCAATAAAATTAATTTGTTTCTTAAAGAAAAAATTTCTTCGGATAGTTGAAATTTGTGAGTTTCTAAAAACCTTCTTGACAACTCATAAACCCCTAAACTATGAGAAAAACGTGAATGTTCCGCGCCATGAAAAACTACATTAACAAAACTTAATTGTTTAATGCGTCTTAATCGTTGAAAAACTTTTGTATTAATCAGCCTTTCTAAAAAAAGATAATCTAAATAAATATAACCATAAATTGGATCTCTAAAAACTTCTGGTCTATGAAATTTTTTCGGCTCTTTAAAATTATTTTTTTTACACATTATACATATGACTCTTTCTTTTTTATCCAAAAAATGTTATTTTTTAGAAATATGGAATAAAAAATATTTTGATCATAATTATATATTTTTGATGATTGTTTCGTTTTGACCAAATAACCTTATTTAAAAAAGTTATAAATCCAATTATTTCTTAATTAAAGTGACTGAATCTCCGCTTTTTAATAAAAACGCGCTAGCATCGTCAGTATCTAAATGACATTCTAATCTGTAATCTTTATGTACACGACACAAAACATCTTCTAAAATGCCTGGTTTAATGCCATCAATTTTAACATTTACCATTTCTTTATCTACGATGCCATACTCTTTAGCTTCTTCTTCAGAAAAATGAATATGTCTGTCTGCTAAAATAACCCCTTCAGCGATATCTACTTGTCCTTTTGGACCAATTAAAGTGGCTTTATCAGAATTTTTAATATCTCCGGAACTTCTTACAGGGGCTTTAAATTTATATCTTAAATTATCGCTTTGACTAATTTCCACTTGATCAACATTTCTAACTGGACCAACAATACGTACGCTTGTAATTAATTTGCCTTCAGGACTCATAACATCGATCTTTTCTTCAGCAGCGTATTGACCCACTTGTTTTAAATTTTTAAAAACATTTAATTGATAATTTTCGCTACCAAACAAAATATCTAATGTTTTTTGTTTTAAATGAACGTGTCTTCCAGACACACCTACAGGTATTTTTGTGGACATGATGTTTTTTCTCCTTAAATTTAATCAAAAATATTTTTACTTATACATTTTTATTATA
>NZ_AKIL01000087.1 GCF_000309485.1 Milkweed yellows phytoplasma str. MW1 | reverse complement strand
TTTTTTTCAAGCAGAAGACGGCATACGATATCGGTCTCGGCATTCCTGCTGAACCGCTCTTCCGATCTGCTACATAAGGGGGGGATTGTGAAAATGCCTAAAACTATAGTTCGCGAAGAAGAAAATATCGATGACGCTTTACGTAGATTTAAAAGAGATGTTTCTAAATCTGGTAACCTTGCGCAAGCTCGTAAAAAAGAGTATTATGTTAAGCCAAGTGTAGAGAGAAAAAATCGTAAAAAAATCTTAAAAAACAAAAAACATTAAATTATTTTTAATAAAATAAGCTACCTATCCAAAAAGGTGCTTTTTTTTATTTAAAATATAATTTTTAGTATAAAAAATATTACATAAATTACATAAAAGGAAATTAAAAATTAATATGATTATTAAAATACATAATCAAACCGACATCAATATTAAACCTTTTACTAACACTTTATTCAAAATATTTAGTTCTTTTGAAACAAAAAAAAACTACATATTGTCTTTATAGATAATATTAAAATGCAAGAAATGAATTTGTATTATCGCCAAAAAGATTATCCTACTGATGTTTTGACTTTTACCAATGATGCCAATGACGATTCTTTAGGGGATATTATCATTTCTTTACCCAAAGCTTTTGAACAGGCGGATAAATTAAACCACAGTCATCAAAGAGAAATCAGTTTTTTAGCTGTGCACGGATATTTACATTTAAAAGGTTATGAAGACGAAACAGAAGAAGGATTGTTGGAAATGATCGAAATACAAAATAAAATTTTAAAAGAGCATAATTTAGATATATAGTTGTTTAAATATAATAATATCAATTTTTAAGGGGGGGAATTAGTGTTTAAATCAGGTTTTATTACTATGATAGGCAATACTAATGTAGGCAAATCTACATTATTAAATTCTTTGATAAAACAAAAAATTTCTATTACCAGTTCTAAATCGCAAACTACTCGTAATAAAATTATAGGCATCATTAATGATCCTCATTATCAATTAATTTTTGTAGACACTCCGGGAATACATAAAGAAAAATATTTATTAAATAACAATATGAATTCTGTAGCAATGCAAAGTATTAAAGACGTGGATATTGTTTTATTCGTAGTTGATCGCGAATGTACATCCAAAGAAGAAAAAATTCTACAAACTATTCAACAACATAATAAAAAAGTGATTTTAGTAATTAATAAAATAGATGAAATTAAGCAAAAAATTTTAATCGATAAAATTATTTTTAGTTATTTAGAAAAATTTCCTTTCGAACATATTGTTCCTCTATCTGCTATAACGCAACAAAACGTAGATATTTTGCAAGACAAAATTTTATCTTTAACAGAAGAAGGTCCGCTTTATTTCGATAAAACCATGGTTACTAACGTGAAAGAAAAAGAAATGATTTCAGAATTAGTCAGAGAAAAAATACTTTATCACGTGCACGAAGAAGTTCCTCATGCATGCGCTGTCGCAGTAGAAGATATGCGCCAGATGGAAGAATATCCTTCAATGTTGGAAATTTCGGTTTTAATTTTAGTAGAAAAACCTAGCCAAAAGAAAATTTTAATCGGCGCTAAAGGCGAAAAAATAAAAAGAATCGGTACAGAAGCTAGAAAAGATATCAACAGTACTTTAAACAAAAGAATTCATCTGAACATCTGGATTAAAGTGGAAAAAAATTGGCGCAATAGAATGAATTTATTAAAACAATTAGGATATATGCATTAAATACGATAATAATAAATATATTATTTATGACAAACATAGCAAAGGATAAAAACATGTTATCTTTAAAAGAAATAATTATTTTTGCTAAACAAAATGGTTTTGTTTTTTCAGGTAGCGAAATTTATGGCGGTTTATCGAATAGTTTTGATTACGGCCCCTTAGGAACTTTATTAAAACAAAACATTAAACAAGCTTGGAAAAAGAAATTTTTTCAAGAAAGAAATGATAATGTTTTATTGGATAGTTCTATTATAATGAATTCCCAAATTTGGGAAGCCTCCGGACATTTAAAAATGTTTATCGATCCTTTAACCGAAAACAAAGACACTAATAAACGTTATAGAGCTGATAAATTAATTCAAAGCCACGATCCTTCTTTTGATGTCAGTGCCTTAACTTTTGAAGAAATGACGCAATATTTAATTGAGAATGAAGTTTTAGAAACCAAAAATTGGGCCCCTGTTAAAAAATTCAATATGTTGTTTCAAACCAATCAAGGGGTTGTTATAGAAGAAAATAAGCCTTTATATTTAAGACCAGAAACTTGTCAAGGAATTTTTGTTAATTTTAAAAATATTTTAAATTCTACTAGGAAAAAATTACCTTTTGGAGTGGGTCAAATCGGCAAATCTTTCCGTAATGAAATTACACCAGGTAATTTTATTTTTAGAACTTGTGAATTTGAACAAATGGAATTAGAATTCTTTTGCCAACCCAAAACAGATCAAAAATGGTTTGCTTATTGGAAAGAATATTCTTATAATTTCTTATTAGAATTAGGGATTAAAGAAGAAAATTTAGAACTAAAAGATCATAAAGAAACTGAATTAAGCCATTATTCTAACGCTACTTCTGATATTTTATTCCGTTTCCCTTGGGGTTTTGATGAATTATGGGGAATAGCATCAAGAACTGATTTTGATTTGAAAAATCATCAAAAATATTCTAAAAAAGATTTACAATATTTTGATGAAAATACCAAAGAAAAATACTTCCCTTTTGTTATTGAACCTTCTTTAGGGGTCGAAAGGTTATTTTTAGCTCTTTTAGCTGACAGTTTAGAAATAGAGCAACTAAAAGAGGCAGCTTCACGAACAGTGTTAAAAATTCATCCTTTTTTAGCACCTTATAAAATAGCTATTTTACCTTTGATGAAAAAAATTCATCGTCATAAAGCAGAAGAATTACAAAAAAAATTATCTAATTATTTTGAATTAACTTATGATGAAAACCAAAGCATTGGTAAAAGATATAGAAGACAAGATTCTATAGGAACTCCTTTTTGTTGTACGGTAGATGATCAAACTTTAGAAGATAATACGGCAACAATTAGAGATAGAGACACTATGAACCAACATAGAATGCCTATTGAAAAAATCCGCGATTATATAGAAAATAAATTATTGTTTTAAGAATTGTAAAGTGGTGAAAAAAGTGATTTTATGGATAAAATAAAGGAATCTTTCATTGTACAAATCAATGAAAAAATACCCATTTATGAATTAGTTCTTAAATCAGGTGTGGTCTTAAAAAAACAAGGAAAAAACTTTATGGGTTTATGTCCTTTTCATCAAGAAAAAACACCTTCTTTTTCTGTTTCTAAAGAAAAAAATATTGCCTTTTGCATGTCTTGTAGTAAAGGCGGTAAACCAGTTACTTATTGGCGTCAATTGAAAAATATTTCTACTGAAAAAGCGGTAGAAGAATTATGCGAACAATTTAATATTGATTTGCCGAAAAAAAAGAAAAATAATAAAGATGTTTTATATGATGTATTAAATTCTGCGCAACAATATTTTCATGATTCACTTTTATACATTATCGACAACATTAAAGATCACCCTTTAGAACGTTATTTATTTCAAGAAAGAAAACTGACTTTAGAATTGATTAAAGAATTTGGTTTAGGTTATGCTTACGATGATTTTAACTCTCTTAAAGATTATTTATTAGAGAAAGGTTTCTCTGCTAAAACTTTATTGAAATTAGGTTTAATTAAACAAAGATCTAACAATGAAGAAGAATATTATAATTTTTTCGTAGACCGTTTGATGTTCCCTTTGACTGATGAAAAAGGTAATATTGTTGGTTTTTCAGGACGTTTGACTAAAGAAAAAGAAAAATATCCGAAATATTTATTTAATTCAGAAAACACTTTATTTAAAAAAAGTAATCTTTTATATCGTTTATACCAACATCAAGAAGACATTCGAGCTAAGAACGAAATTATTCTAACTGAAGGTGTTTTTGATGTCATAGCTTTTTACAAAAAAGGGATTAAAAACGTAGTAGCCACTTTAGGAACTAGTTTTACGGAACAACACGCTAAATTACTTCAATCCAGAAGTCAAAATTGTTTAATTATTTATGATAGCGATAATGCAGGCAAAGAAGCGGCTCTGAAAATATCTACTTTACTCATTAAACGTAATTTTAAAATTAAAATAGTGACTTTGCCTGATAATCTAGATCCAGACCAATACATTTTACAAAAAAACACAATCAATCTTTCTTCTTTACAAGAAAAAGCGAAAGATTTTGTCTTTTATAATGTAGAAGAATGGAAAGAACAGAACCAAAGCGATGATGAAATAGAGTCTAAAACCGTTGCCTTATTGAAGTATTACGATCTAGAAACTAAAAGATATTACGCGAAAGAATTGTATAAAACATATCAAATTTCCTTAAATTTAGCTAAACAAAATTACGATAAAGAAAACAACTTATTCAACGATAAAAAAGGTTATCAACTCTTAAGTCAAATCGCCAACAGTTCAGATAAATTCATTCATATTAAAAAAATGAACAAAAAACAATATAACGAAACTGACAAACATATCATTATTGAAATTTTGTTAAGTGATAAGTTTTTACCATTAATTTACGAAAAAAGCGTTATTATTTTTTTAAATAATTCGGTGTTGATTGATATTGTTGCCAAAATCAAAGAATATTATGAAAAACATTTGCCTGAAGAAAACATTCACATCAATCGACATGTGGATTTAGACAGATTTGCCGTTCTTTATGAAGATTTTTTTCAAGAAAGAAAAGCAAAATTCGATTTTGATCTTTTCAAAGAAGATATTGAAAATAGTTTTTTATTTAAACAGAAACAAAACCTACCACATTTAGAAGATGTGAAAAAACTTTTATCGAAGAAAACACAATTAGATGATTTTGCCAACATAGAAGAAGAAATCGCTTCTTTAGAAAAAGACTTAACTCAAATGATAAACAACGAAGAAGATATCCGCCAGATAGAAGAAAAAGGGCAAAAATTAATCCAAAAAAAGTTAGAACTTCACAAAGTAAGAGAAAAGTTAGCTAAATTATAAAAACCAATTAAAAGAGACTAAAATCAAAGTCATCTTATCATTATCGTAATAAAATTGTATAAAATAAAATTAATGGGTGAAAAATATGAATTTAAGACAAACAATAAAACAGACATGTAAAAAACATAATTCCAAACTAGCCAAAGATACGACTATAAGCTCTATTAATGTTGCGTTGAAAAAAAAGTTAAGATGGGTTAACAGTTTTAATAAAAATATGGTTCCTTTTAACGAAGAAATTATCAAATTTTTAATCACTCAAGATAAAAAAATTAAAAAAGAAAATATTAAAAAACTAAAAGAACAAAAATTGAAAAAAAATAATTTATCTTTTGAAGATGATGAAAGTAAAGAAGATTACCAAGAAGAATTGAATTTAGAAAAAATTTCTAATTCAATTAAAGTTGACGATCCTGTCAGAATGTATTTGAAAGAAATCGGTCAAATACCTTTATTAACGCATGAAGAAGAAAGAGAAAATTCGAAAATGGTTTATGAAGGAATTAGAGCACGTAAACAAATGATTAAATACAAAAAAAAAGAAATAACTCTAACTTCAGAACAAATTCAAAAAAACCATGAATTAATCAAAAAAGGTTTATTAGGTAAAAGCAAATTAGTAGAAGCGAATTATCGTTTAGTAGTTTCTATCGCTAAACGTTATATTGGGAGAAAAATATTATTCTTAGATTTAATTCAAGAAGGTAATATGGGTTTAATGAGAGCGGTAGACAAGTTCGATTATAGAAAAGGTTTTAAATTTTCTACTTACGCCACTTGGTGGATTAGACAAGCGATCACCAGAGCAGTAGCCGACCAAGCAAGAACAATTAGAATTCCGGTTCATATTATCGAAACAATGAATAAAATTTCTCGTTGTAGAGGCAAGTTAACGCAAGATTTATCCAGAAAAGTAGACAATCACGAAATAGCTAAAGAAATGAATATTAAAACTAAACAAATCACTGATATTCAGATGATTGAAAAAGAAACTATTTCTTTAGAAACTTCAGTCCGAGAAGAAGATGATTCTTCTTTAGGCGATTTCATTAGTGACGCTAATGCTGTGTCTCCCCACGAATACATGTTGCAGGAAACTTTAAAAAATACTTTAGATGAAACTTTAGAAGAGGCTTTAACCGTAAGAGAACAACAAGTTTTAAAAATGAGATACGGGTTGTTAGATGATCGTATTTACACTTTAGAAGAAGTCGGCGCTATGTTTGGTGTTACCCGCGAAAGAATACGTCAAATCGAAGCGAAAGCTTTAAGGCGCTTAAGATCGCCTTCAAGACAAAATAAATTGAAAATGTTATACAAAAATATTAACAAAAAATGATGAAAAGAATTGATTTTATCGCTTCTTTGCTTCAAGGTTATCATAAGGTTGCAGATATTGGAACAGACCATGGTTTAGTGTTAAAAAAAGCTTTTGAACAAGGTTATATTCAAAAAGCGATTGCTTCTGATATCAATCCTCAACCGTTAGAAAAAGCACGGGCAAATTTAGAAAATTATCCTGTGGAATTTTATTTAAGCGACGGATTTGAAAATATCCCTTCCTCTTTTGATTTGGCTTTAATTGCTGGTATGGGCCCTTATACTATTATCCATATTTTAGAAAAAACTTCTCATATCGGAAAACCTTTCATCTTAGGTTGTCAAGGAAAAATCCATCTTTTAGTCGAATGGTTAAAAAGAAACCATTATAAAATTCAAAACCATTATATTGTTCACGATAAATTTAATTATATGTTTTTAAAAGTCATCCGAAATAAATGAAATTTAATAAAAAATGAAGATTTTTTTATTTTGGATGGTAAAAAACCATTATTTCAAGTATAATAATAGTTGTTTAAAAGGTTTGGTTTGAGTAGCTCAGCAGGATAGAGCAACGGCCTTCTAAGCCGTGGGTCAGGGGTTCGAATCCCTTCTCAAACGCCATTGTAAAAAAAGACGAATTAAGAAAAAAATTTGTAAAAAAAATTAAATAAATATTTTATTATCAAATAAAGCATTTTGGTAAGAAAGTGTTTTATTTGATAATAAAAAAAGGAGATGAAAAAAATGGCTGTTCCCTTTAGAAGAACTAGTAAGACTGCAAAAAGAAAAAGACGCACACATTATAAATTAAACAAACCGACTTTAGTAGTATGTCCGGAAACTAATAATTTTACTTTACCCCATCGTGTTACTCTTAATAGTGGTTATTACAAAGGAAAATTAATTTTGTCAAAGAAAAAAAAAGATAATTAACAATATCCTATTTTCCCAAAAAGATATTAATTATCTT
>NZ_AKIL01000088.1 GCF_000309485.1 Milkweed yellows phytoplasma str. MW1 | reverse complement strand
ATTATCACTTAATTTTAAGTTTTAAAGAATAATTTTAGAGACAAAAGTTGTCTAAAAAAACGGAACAGCGCACTAGTCTTTTTATTCTAAAATACCAAACCAAAAAAACAGCAAACAATTATCCAAGCAAAAAAGGGGGGTTTTCAAACTTTAAATTAAAAAAACAACATCAAAAAAATAGAAATTAAACTCAAACCCCACTCCATATCCTTCATATGAGGTTTTATACCTTAATTATAACCTTTATTTTTTTTGTTCTCAATTAAAGTGTTAAAACTAAAATAGCGGCTCAAGAAATACTTTTTTCAGTCTTAATTTTATTAATAATTTTTAACCGATAAAAAACTTTTTTAATCACTTTAAAAGGTTTTTTATTAAAAAGATTAATATTATTATTAAAATGGTTTTTTCTTAGAGATGTGGATATTTTTTATCCTTTTAAAAAGTAAAAATTTGTTTTTTATGTAAAAGTGTGTTACAATATAATCATACAAGAAGATAAAAACACAATATAAAAAAATAAAAGAAAATAGAGGTATATATTTTTGTTTAATCAAAAAATAAAAAATAGTTATTTATTTTTCTTAATGTTAAATGCTTTTTTATTAATGTCTTTACCTTTTTTTACTCAGAAAATTTTTGCTCAAAATCAAAATAATAATGAAGATCCTAAACAAACACTAAATACACAAAATGAAGAATCTAAACAAACACAAAATACACACAATCTTGGCGTTCAAGATGATATATCAGATATTGTAGACACTATTAATGATTCTTACGCCGACAAAAATAAAATAGGAACGGCTAAGGTTTTTGATGAGTTGAAAAATTATGCTGAGGCTCAGCATAGCGATAAAACTTCCAAAAGATTGATTCAAAATGTAGTAAATGATATTATTAATAACTATTTATGCATAGATGAATGGGCTGTAGTTGAAACTGATTTTTTTACCATTTTTAAATACGATAGCGATAAGATGAAAGATATAGTGGCTTCTAATTTAACTTACATTGCCGACTATGCTATAACCCAGGCAAAAAGCGCTTACAAATCTAGTTATACTTTTATTTTTGAAGCTTTTGCTAAAGACATAGATGATGCAGTTTCTGATACTATAAGTGCTTTATGGCCGACTTTTCCTAAATAATTACCAAAAAGATTAATGAATTTTTAAAATATTAATGATATTTACCAATTATAAAACAAAAAAAACTATTTATGAAACAGACAATTAATTCATAAATAGTTTTTTTTGTTTTATAATTGGAGGATTTTTTTAATTTGAATTGATATTTAAATTATAATTCCATTAAATCATTAACATTTTTTTTGAGAAGTTATTTTAGGAAAAAAGATTATTTAATTCTTCTATTTCTTTGGCTTTTTCGATTAAAGCATTAGTGATAGAAGATAAATCTTTTTTGATTTCTTCTTTCTCTTTCGTTAATAATTTAATCTTTTTCTTGTAAAAACATAAATTATGGTCTTTTTTAATGATTTGTTGTTGATTTTCTTTAATTATCAATTCTTGCGTTTGAATAATGTTGTTTTTTTCCTTTAATGAATCTGTTAGCATTTGTATCCTATTTTCGATAAATTGTTTCTTTGTTTGACCTTCTCTTTTTGTTAGACGAAAATAAACCATAATACAAAAGAAGACAAATAGCATCCAACAGAAAGAATAAATCTTTTTCATAAATTGACGTATATATTACCTTTTTTTAAAATATCATCATATAATAATAAAGTTTATAGATGATTTGTTCAATTGAAAAAAATATCCCCATATTAAGAGTATTTTTAACGATATTATATTATTTTGGAGGATTTTGAAGCAAATCTTTAATTTCTTTTAGTAAAGCTACTTTTTCTTGTTCTAATTTTTTGATATCGTCGCTTTTAAATTCTTTGACGTTAGAAGTGCTCTTAGTTTTTAAATATTTTTTACCATGATACATAAAAATATAAATAACGAAAGCGGCCATAAAAAATTCAAAAACGTTTTGTAAAAATTTACCATAATTAATAGCGTTTTCCCCTCCTAAAGTTATTTTTAGTTCATTTAAGGTAAGTTTGCCGTTAAATAACCAAACAATAGGAGGCATAATGACGTCAGTAGACAAGGAACTCACCATTTTGCTAAACAACTGCCCTATCACGATGGTGATAGCTAATTTGATAATGTCCCCTTTATTGATAAAAGACTTAAAACCATCTTTAAAATCTTTTAATTGATGTAAATATTTATGTTCAGACATGATAATTACCCTTTCTTTGTTATAAATGGATAAACAGAATCACATATTTTAATTTTATTGTATCGGCGTGCGCTAAACAAATCAAAAAGTTATATAAAAAATATATAAAAATAATA
>NZ_AKIL01000089.1 GCF_000309485.1 Milkweed yellows phytoplasma str. MW1 | reverse complement strand
TAGATAAAACCTTTATAGCAAAAATGCTCATTGAAGCAGAAGCTTTTCAACAAGAATTAGAAAAAAGTAGAACAATGGTTGATTTAGCTCGTCTAGCTGAAAAAGATAAATAAAATTTACAAAAATCATTATAAGAAAAAAGGATATTTATATGTTACAAAAAATATTTTTATTAACTTTAGATAATTGCGTAAATTGTCATCAATTAAAAAACATCTTACAAAAAGCGTATCCAAAATATTTAAAACACATTCAAATTATTAATAGACAACAGATGCTTCATTCTGAAACATTTAATCAACTAGTTAATAAATATAATATTAAAAAAGCACCAGCTTTAATTAACGATAAAACAGGCACTATTTTAAGGTCAGAAAAACTGGATATGATAGATGCCTTCTTAAAAGAGAATATTTCTTTACCAAACGAAGAACTTTAAAAAAATAAATATAAATAAAAATTAAATAAAAGGAGATTTAAAATGTCTAGATTTACAGCTAGAGACTTAAAAGAAAATGGATTTGTAGCTGGTGAATTATTTGATGTTGGATTTACAATTAAAGAATTAAAAGCTGCTGGATATATAACTGATGAATTATTAGATGCTGGATTTACAGTTAGAGAATTAAAAGCCGCTGGATTTACAGCTGAAGAAATATTAGATGCTGAATTTACAATTGAAGAATTAAAAACTGGATTTACAATTAGAGAATTAAAAGATGCTGGATTTACAATTAAAGAATTCAAAGCTGCTGGATATACAGTTAGAGAATTAAAAACTGGATTTACAATTAAAGAATTCAAAGCTGCTGGATATACGGCTAAAAAATTAAAAGCTATTGGTTTTACAGTTAGAGAATTAAAAGACACTGGATTTACGGCCAAAGAATTAATAGATGCTGATTTTACAGCTTTTGAATTAAGATATGCTGGGTATACAATTGAAGAATTAGTAAATGCTGATATATAGCTTAGCTAGAGAATTAAAAGCAGCTGGATATACATATAAAGATTTAATTAGTTTTTTTAGTTTATATGAAATATTTAGTTGCTAACAACAAAAAATCATTATGCCGGTCAAAAAAGTAGTTAGTTTTAAAATTGCCTCAGTTTTAAAGCAAGAAGTAGCTGATCTAGAAATCATTAAAGAGTAGGCAATAAATGAAGAAAATTGTTTTTCTATTTAAATAAAAATTAAATAAAAGGAGATTTACATGTCTAAACAATTGAAAGAATTCAGAGATGCTGCGAATAAAGTATCAAAATTAAAAGCAGCAGGGTATACAATTAAACAATTAAAAGCTGTTATATTTACACCGGAAGCATTAAAAACTGGCGGATTTACAGCTTTTGAATTAAGAGCTGCTGGATATACAGCGAGAGATTTAAGAGATATTAGATTGACACTTAAACAATTAAGAGATCTTGGATTTACACCCAAAGAATCATATGATTCTGGTTTTACAACTTATCAATTAAAAGCTTGCGGATATACAGCCAAAGAATTCAGAAAGGCTGGATATCTAGTTTCAGATTTAAGAGAAGCTGGATTTAAATATAAAGACATATTAGCTGCTGGATATACACTTAAACAATTAATAGATGGTGGATATCCAGAACAAGAATTAATAGATGTTGGATATAGACTTAAAGAATTATATGATGTTGAAGCAAGAAATAGCTGATCTAGAAATCATTTAACCAAAAACGGTTCTTACCCATAAAGAAGGGGAAAAATTTTTTAGAACTCCTTTATTTGCCCCTTCTTTATGGGTAAGAAAATCATTATCAAGAAAGGAAATAAAAAAATGTGGAAACAAATAAAAAACAATCAAAAATTATTATTCACGTTTGTTGTTTTATTTTATTGATAGTTATAAGTGTAATTATTAGTAAAATTATTTTACCAAACGACGAAAGTGCTTTTAAAAAAGTTGACAATTCCACCGATAAACTTCATTATAATTTAGATGACACTAAAGTGGAATTTAAACAAAATTTTGATAAAATTGATTCAAAATTAAATAGATGTGTAACTGAAGCAAATAAACAAGATTCTAAACCTGTTAAAAATCAAGAGCCTGTTAAAGAGAAAGAACCTATAACACAAAAAGTTCCAACACCTGTTAAACCAATTGAACCTGTTAAAGTTTCAAACACCAATAAAGAAGAAAAAACAACTACAGAAGCAAACCTAACTGAAACTAAAAATCCAGTTGAAGAAGTTAAACCAGATGAAGTAAATAAAGAAAATAAACAAAATTCAGATAAAGCAAATAAAACATCTAGTCAAGAATCTAATAAAGAAATTTTTTACTATCAGGACGGTAAAACAATTCGTCGCATCATTGAAAAAGACCCTCAAACTGGAAATCTCATCAAAGAAACTGGTTATGTACGTAATGAAGAACGGCAAAGATTAGCCTGGTGCCTTACTTATAAAGACCCAAACACTCGAAACAAAATAAAAAGAGTTACCCACCCAATCGATTACATCATTAATTACAAATATCCAATTTACACATTTGGCGAATACTACATCATTGATTACGACCCTCAAACTGGCAAAAGACTAAAAGCAACTTTTTACTATAGCGACAATGAAACAATTAGTCTTATTATGGAACAAGATCCTCAAACTGGAAATCTCATCAAAGAAACTGGTTATTTACCTAAGGACAAAAGAATAGATTCCTTCGGTGAAATCGACCTAAAAACTAGCGAATGGATTACAACAAGAAATGACAACCACACCGATTATATCATTGATTACGACCCTCAAACTGGCAAAGAAAGACGAAAAACTTTCTATAATGGCATCGGTACCATTAATCGTATTATCATTCCAGAATACGACCCCCAAACTGGAAATCGTATAAAAGACATCGCCTATCGTCGAAAATTAAAAAAAATCGGTGACATTCCAGAATACGATCTTATCACTGGCCAATGCATAAAAGAAGCTTTTTACAGCGACGAAAAAAAAACAGATATCCAGTATTTTACAATTTACTAATACGACCCCCAAACTGGATATACAATAAAAGAAACTAACTATAACTTAAAAGGCAAAGAATTTGCATTTAGTTGGGAGGGCTATGATGAGGGTTATGCTTAATACAACTCTTAAACCGAAAAAAACAATAAAATATACTCAGTACAATGAAGAACGATTCTCAACCAGATGAATAAAAGAAAGGAAATAAAAAAAATGGCTGTAAGAAAAAAAGGCACTCATACTAAACCGATGAATGCTAAAAAACAACTTAATAAAAAAACTACCAATAAAAAGGTTGATAAAAAGG
>NZ_AKIL01000090.1 GCF_000309485.1 Milkweed yellows phytoplasma str. MW1 | reverse complement strand
TCCCTACACGACGCTCTTCCGATCTGCTACATGATTTAAGGCAGGTTACCCTTTATGATAATAATTAAATCAGAGAATGAAATTGCTATAATGAGAAAAGCAGGTCAAATTTTATCTTCTATAAGAAAAGAATTAATCCTTTCTTTGAAAGAAGGTGTTTCTACTTTTGCTTTAGATATGATTGCTCGTGAATTAATTGAAAAACATGGAGTGGTTTCCGCTTTTAAAGGTTATAAAGGTTTTGATGGTTATATGTGCACTTCGGTTAATGAAGCTATCGTGCACGGAATACCATCTAAAAAACAAATTTTAAAAAAAGGCGATATCATTACGATTGATATGGGTATCAAATATCAAGGATATTATGTTGATTCAGCTTGGACTTACACCATAGGTAAAGTTTCTAAAAAAGTAGCAACTCTTTTGGAAAACACTGAAAAGTCTTTATTCGCTGGAATAGAACAAGTTAAACCAGGAAATCGCATTTCTGATATTTCTGCAGCTATTTTTGAAATTGGTAAAAAGAATAAATACGGTATAGTTGAGGTTTTTTCAGGACATGGAATTGGTTTGCAATTGCATGAAAAACCTTATATTTTTAATTTTGATTTTGTTGATAAAGATTATATCTTACAACCAGGAATGACTTTTTGCATTGAACCTATGTTTACTTTAGGCACTAAAGAAGTTAAAATATTGAATGACGGTTGGACTGTTATAACAGCAGATAAAAGTTTAAGTGCTCATTTTGAACACACAGTTTTAGTGACCGAAAACGGATATGAAATTTTAACATTAACATAAACAAAGAAATAGGAAAATAAAAATAAACATGGTTAATCCAAATATTATTGAATTTGATGATGCTATAGTAGTTGGCATTTTGCCTAATGCTAAATTTAAATTAGAGCTTTCTAATAAAAAAAGTATTATTGCTCATATTTCAGGCAAGATACATAGCAATAACATTCGTATTTTGTTAGGTGATAAAGTTAAAGTAGATTCTAAAGGACGTATTGTTTATCGTTATATCGATAAAAGATAATAATATTTTTTTAAATAAAAGGAGATATTTAAAATGAAAGTTAGAGCTTCTGTTAAAAAACGTAGTGCTGATGACATCATTGTACGTCGCAAAAAAAGAGTTTATGTTATAAATAAAAAAAATCGTCGTAATAACCAAAGACAAGGGTAATTTGGAAAGGAGTTTGTAAATGGCAAGAATTGCAGGAATAGATGTTCCTCGCGATAAAAGAGTAGTGATTTCGCTTACTTATATTTATGGTGTTGGGCGTAAAACTTCTCAGCAAATTTTAAGCGAATTAAATATAGATGAAAATATTCGCGTTAAAGATTTAACTGAAGAACAATTATCCAGCATAAGAAATGAATTAAGTAAAATGAGTGAAGGAGCTCTAAGACGTGAGACTGCTTTAGTAAATATTAAACGCTTAATGGAAATCGGTTGCGATAGAGGAATACACCACCGTAAAGGATTACCAGTAAGAGGGCAAAAAACTAGAAACAACGCTAAGACAGCTAAGAAAAATCGTAAAAAACCGTCTTCAAGCGTTAATAAAGATAAAAAAAGCAATAAGAACGCTAAAAGAGGGAGATAATAAATGGTTCAAAAAAAACGCATAAAGCGTAAAAAAATTAAAAAAAATGTTCCTTTGGGTATAGCTCATATTCATACTACTTTTAATAATACTATATTGACTATTAGCGATTTAGAAGGTGATGTAATCACTTGGATCAGTGCAGGTTCTTTAGGTTTTAAAGGTAGCAGAAAATCAACTTCTTTTGCAGCTCAACAAGTAGCTAGAAAAGCAGCAGGATTGGCTAAAGTTCAAGGAATGCAAAAGGTTGAAGTCTTTATTAAAGGTCCAGGAGTAGGTAGAGAAACTTCTATTCGTTCTTTACAAGAATCAGGTTTAGAAATTACTGCTATTAAAGATGTTACTCCTGTTCCTCATAATGGTTGTAGACCACCTAAACGTCCTCGTGGTTAATTAAGGGAGTAGAAAATGAAAAAATTAAAATTTTTAAGACCTATTATGTTAGTTGACAATGAAAATGATGATGATTTTGATAAAAGATTCGTTATCCAACGTTTAGAAAAAGGATACGGAACTACAATCGGAAATTCTTTGAGAAGAGTTTTATTATCTTCTTTGCCAGGCGCCGCTATTGTAAACGTTCACATTGATGGTGTAGAACATGAATTTACCGTTATGGATGGTGTTTATGAAGATATTATGACTATCATTTTAAATTTAAAAAAAGTCGTTATTGCTGTTGATTCCCAAGATGAAGATTTTGAACAAAAGTTGAAAATCGATATTACAGGTGAAAAAACAGTAACAGCTGCAGATTTTAATGTTGTTGATGGAGTTAATATCATTAATAAAGATCAAGTAATAGCTCATGTATCAGAAAACACTCGTTTCCGTATGGAAGCGACAGTAAGAAGAGGCATTGGTTATGAAAGTGCTGCGAGTAACAAGGTTTTTAATAAAAGTCAATTTGGAGTTATAGCGATCGATTCTTTATATACACCAGTTGTAAAAACAACTTACACTGTGGAACAAAAGTTAGGTAACAAAGAAGAGTTAGTAGTTGATATCGAAACTAATAAAGCTATTACCGCTAAACAAGCTTTATCTACAGCTTCTAAAATTTTAACAGATCATTTTAATGTTTTAGTTAAATTATGCGAACAAGAACAACAAAATGACTTTATTTATGAAGCAGAAATTGAAAATTACAATCATGCTTTAGATTTGAAAATCGAACAATTAGAATTGTCCGTGAGACTATTAAATAGTTTGAAAAAATCAGGAATTAATACTGTAAAAGAATTAGTGAGTCAAAAAGAAAAAGATATTTCTAAATTAAATAGTTTAGGTACAAAATCTTTTAATGAATTAAAAGCAAAAATGAATAAATTAGAACTTCGTTTCGATATGCTAATAAACGACAAATAAAATATTTTTTTAGAAAGTGGGTTAAAATTAAAAAATGGTTTACAGTAAATTAAAACGTACTACCCCTCAAAGAAAATCTTTATTAAGAAGTTTAGTTTCCAGTTTGATTGCGAACGAACAAATTGTAACTACTTTTTCTAAAGCTAAAGAATTGAGAAGAGCAGTTGAAAAATCTATAACTTTAAGTAAAAAAAACACTTTACACGCAAGAAGACAAGCATCTCTTTTAATGTTTAACGAAAAAATAGATGAAAATAAAACTGTTTTACAAAAATTATTTAACGAATTATCTGCCAGATATCAAGACAGACCGGGCGGTTATACTAGAATTATCAAAACTGAACCTCGTAAAGGCGACGACGCCGCTATGGCAATCATACAACTTGTTGAATCTTTGATCAAATAAGTTTTTTATTAATTTTTATTAAAATTTTTATTACATAGAGAAAAGTTATTTCTCTTTTTTCTGAAAAATAAAACAAAATTGATTCATTTGGTCTTTTTTTATGTGCCAAATCATTAATTTTTTATTTAAAAAAGTATATTTTTCTTATTAGATTAAATTCTTATTA